>JAITTD010000223.1 GCA_031287245.1 Bacteroidales bacterium | reverse complement strand
ATCGAGGCTTTTGTGTTTGCTTTGATGTATTTGCATTGAACTACTTAAAGTAAATATTAAAGTAAATAAACTTAAAATACTGATTAATATCTATTTACATATATTACAAATTGAGGTATTCCGCAAAAATAACAAATGTAATTTAAAATATTTCTAAGTAATTGAAGTAATACATTCACTAAATAGATATAATTATCTGGTTTATATATAGTAAAATACTGAAAAAACAATAATAGTTAACAATAATTGCTGATTACATTTGTGATTACATTTGTAACATAACATAATTTAACATTCCTTTTTCAAAAATATGCTTATCTTTGGGCATAATTTCAAAATACCAAATTAATTGCCTTATACGCATTATTACGATAAATCCGATATGTTGCACGCTTCCATGATGAATATCATGGGGACGGGGTTGGATGTCCTTATGATTCATCGAAATAAGGAATTAACGCTATCAGTGTGGGATGGCATCCAAGCAGAGGTTCAACGCCTTCACCGGATGTTTAACCGTTTTGATGCTGCCAGCGAATTGTCGGCAATCAACCGGCAGGCAAGCAGGCAAGCAGTGCATCTGTCCAACGAATGGTGGGAAATATTGTGCGATCTGCGGCAATATCACCAGCGCACAGAAGGTTATTTCGATGCGTCGCTGAGTGATTTCCGCCATGTCCTGTTGGATACCTGCCATCATGCGGTAACATTTGCAAAAAAGGACATTGCGCTCGATTTGGGAGCTTATGCAAAGGGATACGCCTTGAATAAAATCAAGCAAATACTCATGAAACATGATGTAAGGCAGGCATTAGTGAACTTTGGCAACAGCGCAGTGCTGGCGCTTGGCGCTCATCCTCACGGCGAAGCGTGGAACATCGGGGTGAATCATCCGCTCAAGCCTGATATTACGCTGAAAACCTATTCATTGCGTGATTGTGCTTTGTCCACATCCGGTAATACAGCCATGCATTCAGCCCACATTGTTAATCCTCATACAGGAGTGTTTTATCAGGGGCAAAGGCTGGCGTCGGTAGTATCCACCTCTTGTGTGGATGCGGAAGTTCTCTCCACTGCCTTGATAGTTGCCGATAGCAATGCTATTCAACGCATGAAACAGGATTTCGAGTTGATTTCAGCAGACACTTTCAATTAACATAAATGAATTGTAATTTACATTTGTGAATATATAAATAGGATGATATGGAACGTAGAAGTTTTATTAAAGAAGCAGGAAAATTAGGTGGTAGTGGCTTACTTGTTGCTGCTTTTCCATGGTTGTATTCGTGTACGTCCGAAGCACAAAAGGAAATAGCGACACAGAAAGCGCGTTTGGGAGTGATCGGCACCGGTTCGCGTGGGATGTATCACCTGAACCATTTGTTAAATATGCCCAACGTTGAGGTGGTAGCCTTGTGCGACAATTACGCACCCCATCTTGCGGAGGCGGCAGCGCTTTTCCCAAAGGCTAAGACGTTTGCCGATTACACCGAACTGCTGGCGCTTCCCGAAGTGGACGGCGTTATCGTGGTAACTCCCCTTTCCGAACACGCCCACATCACCATTGACGCTCTGAAAGCCGGAAAACACACTTTCTGCGAAAAATCAATGGCGCTTACGTTAGATGGATGCCTGAAAATGTACCAAAGTTATCAGGAATCGGGCAAAGTGCTTTACATCGGGCAGCAGCGACTGTTTGATCCCAAATATCTCAAAGCAATTGAAATGATACACTCCGGAATGATTGGAAACATCACGGGAATACGCAGTTACTGGTTTAGAAACAACGACTGGCGGCGTCCTTTGGACAATCCTTCCCTCGAATGCAAGATTAACTGGCGGCTTTACAGAGAGTATTCCGGCGGATTGATGACCGAACTTGCCGCACACCAGTTGCAGGTTGGCAATTGGGCGCTGAAAATGATACCGGAATCGGTGACGGGCTTTGGCGACATCGTGTATTGGAAGGACAGCCGAGACGTGTACGACAGCGTGAGCCTCGTTTATCGCTACGGAAACGGCGTCAATATGTCGTATGAATCCATTATATCCAACAAATTCAACGGATTGGAGGAACAAATACTGGGACACAAAGGCACTTTGGAATTGGAAAAAGGCATCTATTATTTTGAGGAAGCAAAACCTGCTCCGGCTATTTTGCAGTTAATCAACCAGATAGAACACAAAATTTTTGACAACGTTTCCTTTGCCGGACCGAGTTGGGTGCCCGAAACCGCTTCTAAAAACAAGGGAGAGTATGTCATGGACAAGGTATCGCAAACAGATGGCGCATCGTCTGTCGGTTTTCTCAACGACGGTTCGATAGAACTGATGGATGCGTTCTGTTATGCGGTCATCACCGGCAAACGCGCCGAAAACCTCGTGGAAGAAGCCTATTACTCTTCCGTACTCGCCTTGTTGGGCTTGCAGGCGATGGACGAACAGCGCGTAGTCAAATTTCCGGAACAGTATAAAATACCCTATCTGAACTTTTCATAAACACAACATTATCAATTAATTAACAAAATGTTGATAAATCTTTCATAATAAACCTTGCCCATTTCAGAAAAAAGAGTTAATTTAGCAAGTTCTTTTGAAAGAGCATAAAACGGCTGATTGCTTGAAAACAGCCAAATGTAGAGGAGTTGAACCTAATTTAAAAAATGAGCGAAAATATAGAAAATATTGAGCAGGAGGGAGGAAGAATCATCACTGTCAATATCGAAGAAGAGATGAAAACATCGTACATAGATTATTCTATGTCGGTAATTGTATCGCGGGCGCTGCCCGATGTGCGTGACGGTATGAAGCCCGTTCACCGCAGAGTGCTGTTCGGTATGTCCGAGTTAGGAGTCACGTCGAACAAAAAGCACCTGAAATCCGCCAGAATCGTGGGGGAAGTCATGGGTAAGTATCATCCGCACGGCGATAGTTCTATCTACGACACTATGGTGCGCATGGCGCAACCTTGGTCACTGCGCTATCCGTTAGTTGACGGTCAGGGTAACTTCGGTTCCATGGACGAGGACAAAGCGGCTGCCATGCGTTATACCGAGGCACGTATGCGGAAAATTGCCGACGAAATGTTGGCAGATTTGGACAAAAATACCGTTGATTTTCAGCCCAACTACGATGAGAAAGAACAGGAGCCTTTGGTGCTGCCGAGCGGCATTCCCAATCTGATCATCAATGGCTCATCCGGTATAGCCGTGGGGATGGCTACCAATATGGCGCCCCACAACCTTTCGGAAACCATTGACGGAATCATCGCCTATATCAACAACAATGATATAACGGTTGATGAACTGATGTATCACATCAAAGGTCCCGATTTTCCTACCGGAGGCATCATTCATGGCATACAGGGAATAAAGGATGCCTACGAAACAGGCAGAGGACGTGTGGTAGTTCGCGCACGTTCGGAAATCGAAATACAGGAAAGCGGGCGCGAAGTCATTGTTTTCACCGAAATACCCTACCAACTCAACAAGGCAGCCTTGGTGGAAACCATTGGTAATATGGTGAAGGAAGGCAGGCTGGAAAACATTTCTTATGTCAATGATGAATCCGACCGCGAAGGATTGCGCATTGTAGTAAAATTGAAGAAAGAAGCCAATTCCAATGTTGTACTCAACAACCTTTTCAAACATACCGCCCTTCAATCGTCATTCAGTATCAACAACATAGCCTTGGTGGAAGGTCGCCCCGTCCAACTCGGCATGAAGGAACTGATACATTATTATGTAAAGCACCGTCACGAGGTAGTGACGCGCCGCACAGAATACAACCTGAAAAAAGCGCAGGAACGCATCCACCTCTTGGATGGCTTGCTGATAGCACAGGACAATATCGACGAAGTGATCCGGATTATCCGCGCATCGGCTACACCCGAAGAAGCCGTACAAGGCTTGATAACCCGATTCAGCCTGAGCGACATACAGGCGCGTGCCATTGTGGATATGCGTTTACGCGCCCTCACCGGATTGGAACGCGACAAACTGCAAGCCGAACATGACGAGTTGATGAAACAGATAGAACATTATCAGGAAATACTTGCCAGCGAAGAGTTGCGCATGGACATCATCAAAACCGAATTGCTCGAAGTGAAGAAAACTTACGGCGACGAACGGCGCACGGAAATCAAACCCAGCGCCGAAGAATTTAATCCCGAAGATTTTTATGCCGATGACGACATGGTCATCACCATTTCACACCTCGGATACATCAAACGCACGCCACTGACGGATTTCAAGACGCAGAGCAGGGGAGGAGTAGGGTCCAAAGGCAGTTCCACCCGCCGCGAAGAGGATTTCCTCGAACATCTCTTCCACGCATCCATGCACAACACCCTGTTGCTGTTCACCGAAAAAGGCAGATGCTTCTGGGTTAAAGTATATGACCTTCCCGAAGGCACCAAAACATCGCAAGGTCGTGCCATTCAGAACATTATCAATATAACAGGTGATGACAAAGTGAAGGCTTACATCAATGTGAAAACTCTAACGGAAGAGGAATATGTGAAGAGCCATTATATCGTGATGTGTTCGCAGAATGGCGTGATTAAGAAAACCTCGCTTGAAGCATATTCGCGTCCGAGATCAAACGGAATCAACGCCATTACCATCCGCGAAGGCGATAGCCTGCTGGAGGCAAGACTCACTAACGGTAAATGCGATATAGTGTTGGCATCTCTCGCCGGACTGGCAGTCCGCTTCCCTGAAAGCAAAGTGCGCAACATGGGACGTATGGCTGCCGGCGTACGCGGCATCCGACTGACCGGCAATCTCAACACTCCGGACACCGATGATTCGGAAGAAGAAATGGATGATACAGCAGTAGAAGCGCCAACATCGGACAACCGTGTCATCGGCATGATTTGCGTTGAGCGCGGCGATACCGACCATCAAATATTGGTGGTTTCCGAAAAAGGCTTCGGCAAACGTTCCGATATTGACGACTACCGCATCACCAATCGCGGCGGCAAGGGCGTGAAGACTATCAACATCACCGAGAGAACCGGTAAGTTGATAGCCATCAAGGCGGCAGGCAACGACGAAGACCTGATGATTATCAACAAGTCGGGCATCGCCATCCGCACGCCGGTTGCCAACATCCGCGTGGCTGGACGCGCAACGCAGGGCGTGAAACTCATCAATCTGCGCGGCAACGACACCATCGCCTCTGTCACGCAAGTGCCCAGAGCCGAAGAAGAGCCGGAAGTTCCAGCCGACACCGAAGTAGCAGCAGGGGACGAAAACGAATAAAACACCACCATGACCGACTCTCATTGGCAGGAGTTAAACGCTGTTATCAACGGGCAAACGGGAGGGGCAATTCCTGTCGGCTTCATTGTTGACTGTCCATGGTTACCCAACTGGTATGGCATTTCTATTCTTGATTATTTCACGAATGACGAACTCTGGTTGCAGGCAAACTTGGCCGCTCAAAAAACTTTCCCCGACATCATGTTCCTGCCCGGTTTTTGGAGTGAATATGGCATGTGCACCGAGCCTTCGGCTTTTGGCGCAAAATCTGTTTTCTGGAAAAACGAGTTCCCCTTTGCCGAAAAAATAATAAAAAACATAGAAGATATCGACACGCTGCAAAAGCCGAATCCGGTTTCTGACGGATTATTGCCCTTCATGCTCAACCGTTTAACACATCATCGGGCAGCCATCGAAGCAGCAGGACACAAGATACGTTTCTCGGTGTCGCGTGGACCAATGAACATCGCCTCTTTCCTGATGGGAACCACCGAGTGGATGACGGTTCTCCTTACCGACCCCGACCGTGCTCACCGTTTGATGCGTGTCATTACCGACTTCCTTATTGAATGGCATCAACTTCAGCACGATTCAATCCCAACAATCGATGGTTTGATGATGCTTGACGACATAGTCGGTTTCGTAAGCGAGGACGACTTTCTTACATTCGGATTTCCTTATATCAAAGAGATATACGACTCGACAACGGCAAGCGTAAAACTGTTCCACAACGATGCCGATTTCAGAGCGTCAGTGAAGCATTATCCCGACATGGGGGTCAACCTGTTTAACCCCGGCATACAGATGGGTATCAACGAAATAAAAGAACTCACCCAAAACCGGCTTACAGTACTTGGCAATATTCCTCCCCGTGACATACTTGCTGCCGGAACGCCTGAAACGGTGGAGGCAGAAACCATCAAACTTATTGACAGTCTGAACGATAAAAGACGGTTTATTTTATCGTGCGGCGGCGGTATGCCCCCCAATGTTACCACCGAAAATATCAACGCTATGCTAAAAGCGACACGAAATTTTAAATAATTTGCTCATCATATCAAAAATAATTTGTATCTTTGCTATTCATTATTGAAATATGGAAAACAATGATTTAAAAAAAGGCTGGGGAGTTCTTGCAAATTGGCTGATTGACATTTCCAAGTACTTGATGACAGGTGTTCTTTTGTCATCTGTTTTTAAGGATTTTGAAAGTAAAATCACTCTGTTTGTGGTCAGTTTTTTGATTAGTTTGGTCATTTTAATAGCAGGAATTTTAATTAAAAATAGGGAGAAATAGTTATGATTAGTATCATTTTATTCTGTAGTCTTGGGGCTTTTGCCTTGATTTGCCTTGCTATCTGCGAATATCAGTATCGCAAAGCAGAAAAAGAGAAACACTCATCAAAATAATTTGGATATGAAAAAGTTTATATGTATTTTACTCATTACCACAGGTTTAACAGCGACAGCGCAGAACAGGAAAGACATTGAAGTGAAAACGAGCGTGTCGGAAGCCACCGTTTTCATCAAAGGTGCACAAGTGGTGCGCAAAACCACAGTGAACCTGCCCGCGGGAGTATCAATAGTGCGGTTTTCCAAACTTTCGCCTTACATCGACGCAAAAAGCGTGCAGGTGAAAATAGATGGAGAAATAATGGTGTTGTCCATCAATCATCAACAAAACCACAACGATTCGTTGAAACAGTCCATCGAAACGGAGCAGTGGAGAAAACATCTGGATGATTTGAACGAGAAAATAACAATTGAACAGATAAACAAAAGCATCGTTTCCGAAGAATTAGCCTTTTTGAAAGACAACAAGAAAATCGGCGGAAACGAAAAAGGGATTGATTTTACAAATCTGAAATCGACAGCCGCCTACTATGGCGAGCGCATAACGGCGCTGAAAACGCGGGATTTTGAACTCGACAAAAAAATCAAAATCCTGATGGACGAGAAAAACGATGTGCAGCGCAAACTCAATGCTACAAGCGGAATCAAGCCCGAGCCGACAGGCGAAGTGCTGATGACGGTGGATTGCAAGACAGCAGTGCAGGCGCCCGTTGAAATTTCGTACTACGTGAATAACGCCGGCTGGTTTCCCTCGTATGATTTGCGGGCAAGAACAATTTCCGAACCTGTTGAACTGATCTGCAAGGCAAACATCATGCAAAACACCAGGGAAGAATGGAAAAACATCCGGCTCAAAGTGTCGTCGGCGAATCCGAATCAGGGTGGCGTAGCGACCAAACTGAAAACATATCAGTTGAACTATCATACCAAACCGCCACGCTACGGCGAGGCTGGCGGCGCTTCGGGCAAAGCTCGCGGACAGGTATTTGATACCGATGGTATGCCGCTACCCGGAGTAAGTGTGTCTGTGAAGGGCACAAATATTGGCACTTATACCGATATCGATGGACGGTTTGAACTGTCGTTGCCAACCGACGGCAGCAGCATATTGAATGTTTCATATGTCGGATATGATCCAAACGAACTTGCTGCATCAAGCAATATGCATATTGTGATGCAGGAATCGGAAACAACGCTGGATGAGGTGGTGGTGGTCGGCTATGGAACACAAAGAAAAGCCGACATAGCTTTACCAGTTTCCGACAAAAAAGAAAGCAAACCGAAAAACATTCCCATTCCTGTGCTGCAGGTTGAAAACCAGGTATCCATGGAATTTGAAATTCAAACGCCCTATACCATTCCATCGGAAAACAAAAACACTACTGTGGCGATGAAACAGCACTATATCCCTGCCGAATATGAATATTACTGCGCGCCAAAAGCCGACAGGGACGCTTTTCTGTTTGCCCGGATAGTGGATTGGGAACAGTACAATCTGATTGAAGGCGAAGCCAATATCTTTTTTGAAAATACCTTTGTGGGCAAAACCGTTCTGGATGTGCGATATGTGAGCGACACGCTAAGTTTGTCGCTGGGGCGCGACAAAAACGTGTCGGTACAGCGAGAGAAGGTGAAGGAATACAGCACCAAAAAAATCTTAGGCTCCAAAGCCGAAACTTCCCGCGAATGGAAAATAACCGTCAGGAACAACAAACGTCAGCCGATTACCATGTCGCTGTTCGACCAGATTCCCGTTTCTACCATGCAGGAAATTGAAGTAACAGCCGAAAACATATCCAACGGCACTCTCCATAAAGACACAGGTGAAGTGAAATGGAAATTCACACTTTCGCCATCGCAAAAAAGCGAATTGAATCTCAAATACAAAGTGAAATACCCGAAAGAAAAAATGCTGACAGTGGAGTAGCGCGTTAGTACTTTATTGCATGCTTCAACCGCATCAAACAAATTAACAGGTGAGCGTCTTCCAAACGGGTAAGATTATTAAGTAAATCCGTAAGACTGACCCATGCGAGATGATCCGTTGCTTTATCCAAACAAACAATGTAAGGATAAACCTGCTCAGTGGTAATACCAATGCTCGGAAAATACTTTTCGCCTAATTTGAAATGCGTTTCAACGGACGCATCTGCAATACGCATTTGAGAAATACAGGTATTCAGTTGAAACAAGCTGGTAACTTTTTTGGGCAAACGCTTGGCAGGAATGGTCACGATAGAACTATTTCCCGAATAAAGTTGCGGAACCGGCAAATCCCGTATTTCCAAACCTAAATGAATTTCATTGTGATACTTACATACCGGCAAAGTAATCAAAGTATTGGAACTGAATTCCTGCGGATAAACAAATTCCAATACGGCATGGCTATCCTCAATGCCTGTTTCAGCGAAATACGCCCTTTCTGTACGTAAAAAGCGGGCGCCATTTTCAGAAGGAATATAAATTTGTTTCTTATCTTCCAATAACTTATCTAATGAAAGCGGATTCAAAGCAACTTCTTTCATTTCGATTTTTTCACCCAACCATTTCGGTAACGGAATATTCAATTTTGAAAATAAATAGTAGATGTTCAGTTCCAGACGGGCTTCGACCAGTGCGCCGGTTTGTGCGGTAGTCAACAATTGGGCTGCATCATACGAATGGATAAATCCGGATTCTTTGAAACCGGAAAAGCCGTTTTTCAGCATGTCCGAATGATTGGGAGCCACATTCAAGGGGATGAAAACGGAGCTTACTTTTTCGTTGATTCCTCCGGGAGAAGTATAATAATGCAGGGCTTGCTCCGGCAGGGTATATTGATTGTGTTGAATCGCAAATCGCTCGGACAAAACTTTTTGTAAATCAGCCATTTGAGCAACTGTAATGCCTTCGGTAATATATCCGCTGAAACATTTGTTATCCAACACAGGACTGTCCGTGACGGTATTGGACAACGGTCGCGGATAAGCGTGTTTAGCAAAAAGAGTTATTTTGTTTTCCTCTCTGTAATAGGGAATTATATCTTTTACATCGTTGGGACGTTCCACCACATCCAAAATTTGATTGGTTTCCTGATTCCGGTAGGATAAATAACGGAGAAAGGGTTGTGCTGCTTTCGGCAAGCGGCGAACCAGGTTGATTTGTTTGCCGGCATTTGTTTTTTCGCCGGCAATCAGGTAATTGGTCGGCGGAAAGCCAATTTCGGAACCATCCAAGTCGAACAACCGGAATTGTCCCCTGTAACGATGGTTGATAATCCATTGATTGTAAATCGGCGCAGAGAGGATAATCCGCAATCCCAAGTTGTGGAAAGCCGCTTCAAATTCCCTTTGCGTAAAATAGCCATATTCTTCCTGAAGTTCTACTTCCCAATGCGAATAATAATCTTTGCGACGGATAAACTCTACGGCATCGGTGTAAAACAAACGAAAACAACGCCGGGATGAATTTACAGTTTTTAATTCTTTGATAGGAAATCCACGTTCGCCCAAAGACGCTAACGAACGGGCAGTTTGGGCAAATTGTCCAAGCAAATCGCAGTCATTCGGTCGATTGGGTTTGTCAATGGCGGAAAGTTCCAGGATAACTTCTTTTTCTTCCGGTTTTACAAAATCACGAACAATCAATACTCCTCTGTTTTTGAGTAATTCCGCCTGCCGTTGCAACGTATTCAGGGCGTGGTTATTATCGTAATTATTGAATGAAGTGATGTGATGAATTGCCGAACAGTTGAAAAATCCATTGACCGATTCCCTTTCAAAACCGGACAGTTTTTCGCCATCCTCCACTTGGAAAGAAAGATTGGGAAATTGATGATTCTTCTGCGCAATCGCCACCATCTGCGGATTAATATCCACGCCGATGATTTGCATTTCGGGAAAAAGTTTCGCCAAAATCGCGGAACTTGTTCCCGAAGCCATTCCGACATCTACAATCGTATGATTTTTGCCCGGCTCAAAAAAAGCGCTTGCCGATGCCACTTTTTCAATGGAAACGGCATCCATCGCTTCCAGATATTGTTGGTAACTCTGCTTATCGCCGCGATCCTGAGCTGTATAATTGGTATTCATAACAACTTCTGCAAAAAATATTCACAAAAGTAATACATACAATCTGTTCCCATAATATTCATTTTTAACTAAAATTGAGAGAAATATCGTTTACAAAATTACGCAAAATATTTCAAATTTCCAAACGAATGACAAAAGGGCTAAATCTTTTTTTGAGGTGCTATATTTTTCACTGACAAAAGGCATGCCCGGCATCCTTGCTGAGGGAATTTGCTTTTCGCCCGAACGGGCGGGATTTTCATAACCGCAGGTCATCGACCTGCGGCAGAAGCCCCCCGCCGGTCCCTGCCTGAAAGGCAGAACTTGAATTGGTAGCCTTTTAGTGCTGCCTTTCAGGCAGTAGTGTTCGTGTGTTCGCCCTACCGCAGGCAACGCTTCGCTCGCCTGCGGTTATGAAAATCAAGCCCTTCGGGCATAGCACCTCAAAAAAAGATTTAGCCAAATTCGTTGTTTTTAATTCGTAATTCAAATATCTTTTGTATCTTTGCGGCTTAATTAATAAAAAAAATCGCCATGAAAAAAGTCATTATGTTTTTTTGTGCAGCCTTACTAATGGGTGCATGTTGTAATCAGGGTAACAAATCTTGCGGAAAGGAAGATAAATCCTGCTGCGAAAAAACCGAAGCAAAAGCTTGTTGCAAGGAACCCAAGAAGTTGATCAGCGCTCGTGTGTTCATCAAGGCTGACAAGGTTGCCCAATTTATCGCTGCCACCAAGTCGTTGATTGAGTCGTCACGTTTGGAAGAAGGCAATATCAGTTACTCCTTGTTTCAGGATCCAGAAGATCCTACCAAATTCCTGTTTTTTGAGGAATGGAAGAATGAGGCTGCCACCAAAGTACATTTTGCCACCGAACATTTCAAAAAATTCGGCGAAACATTAGCTGAATGTGGTTCGCAACCTGCCGACATCACCATTTTTGATTCGGTTGCCGAAAAGAAAGCAGAATAATTCCCAGCCTGCATGGTGCAGGTGTTTACGCTTAGCATATCCGGTAATCACTCGATGAGCAGATGTTCTTCTGCTCTTATAATTGCTGTTGCCGTAAGGCAATCGCTTGTATTTCGTGTTCATGACTTTTGTGCAAAGTGACGGTAAGTAGTCTTCAATAAATAACTATAACAAAAGCCTTGATTATATTGTGAAACCTCTACGAGGTTTTGGAGGATGCCTGTATCTTATTTTCTATTGATGTGTATCCCCCTAACGGGGAATGTTCGCTTGTCCGTAGGACATTCATATCAATAGAAATAAATCTCAATATCACCTCAATTCCCCATTAGGGGATATACATTATATTTATTGACAACTCCTAACATACAAATCAATAAACTACAACGCAAACAAATCGTCAAGCGTTATTTCCGATTGAATATTGCCATAATATTGATTTTTGCTTACGCCGAATGTCGTCAGCATCGTTAAATGCAACGCCTTTTTTGTTGCGGTTTCGCTACGGAATTTCGCGAGTTTCGCTTGCAATTCACAGTCATCATCTTTTGCGATTGAATATTCATTTTTTGAATATTTTATTTCGCAAACATTGATAACGTGGTCGTTGCGGTCGATCAGCAAATCAATTTGACAGGTTTTATCTTCGCTGCGCCACGAATTGACGTAGTTTACCACGCCCGAAATTCCAAGTTTTCGCCTGATTTGTTCAATGTGCATCAAACAAACAAGTTCAAACGAATAACCGCACCACGATAATTTTGTGGAACTTTCCGTCAGATTTGACCAGTAATTCGGGTTGGTCTGCAAATTATTTTTTATAAAAGTCAGGTAAAACAAACTGTAAAAATCGACTAATTGATAAATACGGTTTTTTGATTTTTTGTTGTAAGAGTTGTAAACATTGATAAAACCGCACATTTCCAAATCCGATAAAACACCTGTCAAACCGCCGCCGTCCGGAATTTTCGATTGTGCTACCATCTCTTCGCGGCTCATTCCGCTACGCTTTTTCCCCAGAATTTCAATTATTTTAACGTGCTTGTCGAACTTTTTGAACAGCGAAGCATACATTTTCCGATATTCGTCCGTCAAAATACTGTCTTTGTTAAAAAACAGATTGTCAATGTTTTGGCTTAAACTTTTCCCTTTTTTCAGTTGTTCCAAATAATAGGGGATTCCGCCCATAATCATATAACATTCAGCAATTTGATAGCGGCTGAAAACGATATTTTTGTACGTCAAAAATTCTTCGGTTTCCTTTAATGTAAACGGATTTAAGTGTATTTGAGCGGTCACCCGGTTGTGCAGTCCGCCGCGATTTTTAATAATTTTGTTCACTATCCACGATGTTGCCGAGCCGCAGACAATCAGAAAAATATCGTTGCGCGCCGAAGCGAATGTGTTCCAAAAATACTCAAATGCCGACAAAAAGCCCGATTTCATTGTGTCGAACCAAGGCAGTTCGTCGAAAAAAATCACTTTTCGCCCTTCATTTTTTGAGTTTTCAATAAAATGAATCAACTGTTCAAAAGCATCTTGCCAATCTTCAACTGCGGGATAAGGATATTTGCTGTGTTTTTTCAATGCCAGATTAAAGTTTTTCAACTGCATTTTTTTGGTAGCATTTTCCGCGCCCGAAATGTAAAAAAAGAAATGATTGTCGAAATACTCTTTGATTAAAAAAGTTTTCCCGACACGTCGTCTGCCGAAAACCACAAGCAATTCAGATTTTGGCGAATGCTCGTATTCCGACAGCATTTCCTGCTCTTTTTGTCTTCCGATAATTGTTCTCATCATAAAAATATTTTGCGCAAAGGTATAATTTATTCTCGATTCCGCAAAATATTCATAAAAATAATCTGCGGAATCTGGCAATTTTTATACGATTCCGCAGATTATTATTTACTGCGATCTTTCTCACTTCATTTTGTTGTTTAAAATTTCTTTTAAACCGGTTTTATAGCCCCGAAAAGCATAGTAAAGCACATAAATATAAAAGGGCACACAAATCCAATAGGCTTGTTGTATATCACCCAAAAAGTCCTTCAACCATCCGAAAACCAGGGGCAAAACGGCTCCTCCCACAATAGCTGTTACCAACAAAGAGGCGCCGGATTTTGTGTATTTGCCAAGATAAGAGATCGCCAATGGCCAAACAGGTCCCCATATCAAGGAATTGGAAAATCCCATCAGCGCTACAAAGTAAATGGCAATATGTACAGGAACGAGGACTGCTAACAGGGAAAATACCACTCCCGATGCGGCACAAAATATCAATGCTCGATGCTGACTGATCGCTTTCGGTATGAGTATCGCTCCCAAAAGATACCCTAATACCTGTGCTACAACTGTATAAGCAGGGTATATCTGTGGATTGTTTAATCCTGTGGTGTTGGCAAAATCAACAGGAGTGGCTAATGTAATGGTTTCTACACCCACATATAAAAAGAGCAATAACACGCCCAATAACAGATGCGGGAATTGGAAGACATTTTTCTTTCCTGCTACAAACTTTACAATTTCAGCCGATTCTGCCGAATCCATCTGCGTTTCATCTTCTCCTGCTGCCGCGATTTCGGGCAATGGTACAATGTAAGTGAAAATACCCAAAAGAACAAATACGCCTGCAATGATGTAAAACGGCAGATACATTTCGGATAATTGCACGGTTGATTGCGACAAATCCATGAATAAGGCTAAAAAGACAGGAGCCACAGCCCAACCGGATTTATTCAATATTCCCATGATACTGATGCGACGAGTTGCTGATTCTATGGGTCCGCATATCGTAACGTAAGGATTCACAGCCGCTTGTAAAACGGTGTTTCCTACGCCGCTAATAAACGAGGCTATCAAAAACAAAACAAAACTTTCATTTTTGGCAGAAGGAATAAACAGGTAAAGCCCTATGGCAAAGAACAAAAATGCTGTTACCATACTCTTCTTATATCCGATATGCTTAATGAGTATGCCTGCCGGATAACCAAACAGCACAAAGGCTCCAAAGGTGGAAGTCAGCACCAAATATGATTCTGCCGATGATAGCGAAAATGCTTTCTGCAAATAGGGAATAAGCAAGCCGTTGATGCCTAATGCGAATCCGATAACAAAAAACAACAGTCCGACAACGGATAACGCAAATGTGTAATTGACTTTTTTTTGCAAATGGTTCATTTTGTAATTTCTTTTATTGCCTGCCTCAGATTGAGATTGTTCTTTTTCAATAACTCCAACGCTTCCCGGTCGTTCAACCCGAAAAGTTTGTATAAAATATTTTGGGCGCGACTGATTAACTTTTGATTAAGGCATTCAACCTCTACCATATAACAGCCGTGTACTCGTCCTTGCAATATCATTGCCGTAGTGGAGATAAAGTTCAACACCTTTTTCGTGGCAGTGCCGGCTTTCATCCTTGTTGAACCGGCAACAAGTTCATGTCCAGAATGTAATGAAATCATTTTATCACAGTATGAAACAGGAACGCTGGCACTCTCCTGAATAAACACGGTGTAGGCGCCCACACTTTTTGAGTATGCTAATGCTGACTGCACATAATATGCCGACCCGCTGACGGAAATGCCTATCACTGCATCCTGTTCATCAACACTTGTAAGCAGCAGTTCCGGAATAGAACTGGCGTCTTCTTCAAAATGACTCTCAATGTCAATTGCCGCATCGGACAATCCTCCTGCTATCAGCGTATAAACCCGTTCGCGGGGAAAGCCGAATGTACAAGCCAATTCCACCGTATCGATGGCAGCCAAACGCCCGCTGGTTCCGGCGCCAACATAAATAAGACGTCCGCCTTTTTGCAAAGATTCTGCAACTCGAACGGCAACTTCGGAAATGTCTTCCAAAGATTCCTTTAATTTCAATCCGGCTTCTTCCTCGGCTTTGTACAGCAATTCCACAATGCCGGAAGCATTCATCGTATGTAAGTTCAATGTTTCATCATAAGGAATCTCCGTATTGATTTGTGAATAAGTTTTGCCCGATTTTGTTGCACTTTGCGCGATGCTTTCCCCCATGGCAAGCAGTACAGCCCCAATCAACGGTAAAGAATTGCCCTCGTGCATCACTTTTATTTGCACCTCTTTTTTCAGCGAAGAAAGAGCATCGCGGACTTTTTCCTGCAATATATCTTCCAAAGGATAATGGATTGTTTTGAGCGCTTCTGCCAATCCGCCGCCCATCAAAATAATATCGGTGTGATAGAGCACACATGCTGTGTATATCACATCAGCCAATGCTTTTTCATACCGGCATCGGACTTCTTCATATTGTGAATCGGAGAAAATGAGGCTAAGGTCATGACCTGCATATTCGGCAATGGAAGACACTCCGGCTATTTGGTCATAAGAGCCGTCGGGCGTCATTACACAACCCAGCAGCGGCAACATTTGATTCGGATTCCACTTCCGCCCGTTGCGCCAAAGGCTAAAGCCAATTCCTGTACCGACAGGCATAATGCCAATGGTATGAAACCCTTGCAGATAACCTCTTGCAGCGGCTCCGACAGCGGCTGCATCCGCATCATTCATCAGTGTTACAGGCGCTTGAAAACGTTGTTTCAGGTAATTGATCCAGGATTTGTCTTTTAAAGCACTCAAATGGGGAGCGGCGATGATTAAATTTTCGCCTTTATAATCAACTACTCCGGCTGTCGATATTCCGATGCCCATCACTTTATCGTTGCCATCCAACACAAGGGATAATAACTCATTCAGCGCAACCATAAAATCATCTACCGAAGCCTGTTCTCCCAAACGGCTCCTGACCCTGCTCACAGGTTTGGCAAGTATCCCTTCGGAAATACTTTTTAGTCCTGTAAGCACGGGAAAATCAACCGAAACAACCTTCAACCAACTGCCTCCTATATCAATACCTAAATATATTTCTTTATTTTTCATTTTTCCGGCATATCTTCAAATTCCCGTTCGTATTTAGCGAGAAGCGCTTTGGCTATCGCAGTCACACTTTCACCGCTCGGCTTGGTTGGGAACGTTTCGATATCCTTTCCCCATGCCGTTTGAAAAGAAAGAAGTTTCCGGTCAAATGCTTTGGCGTCCCAAATTGTATTTTCCGTCAGCGACTTGTCAAGTTCCCGATAAAACAGGTTCCAACGTTTGGCATAATAACTGCGAAACATTCCTGACCATTGCCGGTTGGAATAATCATCCAATCGGAAAGTCGGTCCCCAAAGCGTGTACATTGTTCGGGCATTCCATTCATAATGTTGCTGTTCCTCCGGCGTTTTTCCCCAACGCTTGGCGCTTTCCAACTCTGTGCCGAGCAGAAATTGCGGATGACACGCAAGCAGACGGTCGAGATCGAGAATCAGCGTGTTCATCTTTCCGGCTGCTGCTTTTAGCGCTTCCCTGTCTTTATGGTGATAGGCAGAAATCATTTGTTGATGATACGCATTCGCAAGGCTTCCGAAAACTTCGCGCGAGATATTGGCTACATCGAAGAGGTAGGTTTGCGTTTTACCGAATGGTTGTTCCGCATTCAGCAATGTTTTCAGAGCAGGTAATATTTGTCGCTCAATATTGGGTGGGGAAACAGCAAGAGATGGGCGTTTAACGGTTGCATTATCTGTTCGTCCGGCTCGTTTGTATGCCGTTTCGTGCAGAATTTTCCATGCCTCTTGGGCATCGGCGTTTTCTTGCCCATACCGGCGAAGTACAAATTGTTCAATCCACTCGGAGGTATTGGGAACTTCCGAACGCCAAACCAGGTCGGATTGAAACTCATCAATCAGCGGATTCCAGCCGAGACCTTCCATGATATAACCGATACCGGATAATTTGCCGCTCTCCTTGCCGCGTGATTGCATAGCCTGTTTGAGGTCGTTCGCCATGAAATCAATGGCGCCGTGCAAACTGACCGTTCCGCCGAAATTTTGAATGATGCTCCAAATCCACGGCTGCCCGTAGAAAGCGTTGCTTTGATGCCAAACAGGATTCTGCTCACACATCAAGTCGATGGCTAAAAGTTTATCTTGCGGAACACTGCGAAGCAACGCTTCCTGCTGCGGGGCTTTCCAAAATTTCGCACCATGAAAAAACATCCAGCATTGCAATACCCAAGTCGCATCCGCATCGGCGCTTTGCATCGCTTTGTAAATCGAGGCTCCCATGTTTTGCAAAAATGCCGGTTCATCACTTGGCGGAGGCATTTCGATAAAGGTGTCGGACGCATAAAGATGGTCGGTGCCGAACAGTTTAGTCTGTTCTTCAACAAATATTTTCCCAAATTCAATAAAAAACGGGTCGTTCGGATCGACAAAAAAGGTAGGCTCAAATTCTGCCCATGGAGTTAGTTCAACCAATTTCACATCCGATCGGACTTCAGTCAATTTTCGAGGAACGTGGCCGGTAAAACCTTGCAAAATCGGCGTCATACCGAATGCGCGTTCGCGGTCAAGAATTTTCTTTTCAAGTTCTACATGCTCGTCAATCCATGTTTTCCTGAGCGGGCCTGCCCAGCGGTCGATGCATCCCATCCAGCCAAACGGCAGATAAGCGGGACCAACGAAAAAATCCTGCATCTGCTCCTCTGTGAGTCCATACCGCTTGCCTACATTGAGCCAAACGCCCTCCTGACCGGTTACAGAAAGCGGAACATTCACGCCATACATGGCCATAAGGTCAATCATCCGTTCCCAATCGTTCCAGTCCCACCATGCCAGCGTATAACTGAAACAACAGTAATTGAGATAGTAACGATATTTGTGTGGTGTAACAATGCGTACAGTCTCTTTTATTTTCGGCAGTTGCAAGGGCAGATTGAGTTGTTCGCTTCTGTGTGTAATCTGGCAATGGCAGTAATGCTTCAAATACCAGTTGAGACCGGATGCCATTGCAACGCCGTTGTTTCCCCTGATAACCGTTTTGCCGCCACGAGTTTGGAGTTCAAAGACATCCTGCCCGTTTTCCGCCGGAATCACTTCAAACCGGATTTTTCCTGCCAAGGCAGGAACCCTGCGCGAAAGAAGTCCTTCGGCTGTCTTCACAACATCTGCCGCCTGAACGGAAATGTTTCCGATTAATAACAAACTAATCAGATAAATGGAATGTTTTATGCTCTTCATTTTTTTCGTTTTTCCAAAATGCAAATTTACTGAAATTTTTATTTAAAAAATCTGCCCGAAAAGTTTTTAGCCTTCGGGCAGATTTTAAACAGGTTTTATGCTCCCGGATAGCCGGGGTTTTGAGGGAATTTCTCCTTACCTCCCATTCGCTGGATTTCCGATGATGGGATAGGAAACAGCAACCAAGTGTCATCTGCATTTCTTCCAACAGATCTTAACCCACATTGCAGTTAATGCGGATTTAAAATTCTTATTATAAGCAAAATAGCCTTTTTTGATTTTTGGTTTGTGTACTACAAATTTTTTCTTTTGGAAAGGATTTGTAGATTAG
>JAITTD010000165.1 GCA_031287245.1 Bacteroidales bacterium | reverse complement strand
ATCCCTCGGCATATCAGAAGACTGAGAGGGGAAATAATCGTGGTTTTATCCGTGAGAATTTGTCTCCGTTCTTTATCTACAATGCCGCTTATCTGCGCATGAAGAGCCTCGAATTAGGTTATACCCTGCCGCAGCAACTCACGAAAAAAGTAGCCGTTGAAAGGGCAAGAATTTTCTTTAACGGATTCAACTTGCTGACTATTTCAGGCGTAAAAGCGACCGACCCGGAACAACCCGAACGTTATCCGTTGAACAGGTCGTATAATTTTGGTGTAAATGTTTCATTTTAATACGTAATCATTATGAATAAAATAAAGTTATTTTTGATAAGTTGCATAGCCCTTGTTTCTTTTTCCTGTAACGATTTGGACGTGCCGCCGCTGAACATCGTCGGAACCGATGATTTGTTAAGCACCGAACAGGGTGTAGGAATCTATATGGCTAATATTTACGGAGCCTTGCCGATGTGGAACTTGGGAGGCATTGACAACGTCTTTGGCTACAGAAACTCCGATGCATATACGGGGTATCAGACCGGTAAAGGCACTATGGCAATAGAGAAAGATATGAACGGACTCTGGAAGTATAATGACAAATCAAATTTGTTTGAACCGTACGACAAGATTCGGGATATCAATGTCTTTATTGAACAGTTTCCCGCTTATTCGGCTTCCTTTGCACCGGAAAAAGCCGCTGCCTACACAGGCGAAGCTTATTTCCTGCGGGCATTCTACTACTTCAATCTGGTGAAACGATACGGTGGCGTACCGCTCGTTGACCGCACGCTGAACTATCCGGCACAAACGATGGAAGAATTGACTTTATCGCGCAGTAAAGAAGTAGAGATTTATGACTTTATCCTGGAAGATTTGGACAAAGCAATCCGCCTGCTTCCCGACAAATCCGACGGGAGTGTCCTGGCAGCAGGACGCGCCAACCGCTACATTGCATACGGGATGAAAGCGCGTGTGGCTTTGTATGCCGGCTCTATTGCCAAATATGGAACGGAAGACCATGAGGGCGGTCTTCTGGGCATTCCTTCCTCGCTGGCTAACGGCTATTTCCAAACGGCTTACGCGGCGGCTGATACCACCAAACATGGCGGTTACGCACTGTACAATGCAGATGCGGATAAAGCGGAGAACTTTGCCAATATTTTTGGCGGCGGCGCCGACGGCGTCACCTTACCCGTAGAATCCATGTTTGCCCGTTCGTTTGTACAGACTCACAACAACAGTTATGCCGGTAATAACGAGCCTTACCAAATGGCAAGTTCGTATGCAAGCGATTCGCAGCCCTACCTCGAAATGATTGAGTTCTTTGAAGATGTGGACGGGAATAAGTTTAACATCGACCCGCTGATAGGAACTCCCGACAATCCGGTTTACTACGACAGTCCACTGGAGGCATTCGCCAATCTGGAACCGCGTGCCAAAGGCAGCGTCATTCTGCCGATGTCCGTCTATTGCGGTGAAGAAATTGAAGTCCGCAAAGGGATTCTTCCGGCAGGGAAAACGCCGGCAAATGTGAACGATGGCAGCTTGCTGGTTTCCGCCGCTGAGCCAACAACGCAAACGGCAAAGTACAATGACATGTACATACAGGGCAAAAGCGGTATAGGCTACTCGCGAGGCACTTCTACCGGATTTCTCGTTCGCAAGTGGTTATGCCCCACTAAGAAGTCGACAGACTGGAATACTACGGGATGCTTAACGCCCTATATCGAGATGCGCTATGCGGAAATGCTGCTCACGAAAGCCGAAGCCGCAGTAGAATTGGGCCAGCACCTGGACGAAGCTGTTTCTTGTATGAACCAGATACGGGAGCGGGCCGGCTCGAACAAACGGTTCACCACCGCTTCGCTGACGATAGAAGCTGTTCGCAATGAACGCCGCCTCGAATTTTACGATGAGGATAAAACCTATTGGGATTTCCGCCGCTGGCGTATCGCCGCCCGGGAACAGACAGGAGGTCGCAGACATGTGCTTTGGCCTGTCTATGTATGGGATCAGGGGAAATATTATCTGTACAAAACGGAAGACGAAAGAGCGAATTATGCTGCGTTTGATCCGCTGTGGTATTATAATCCGATACCAACTGAAGCGATTGACAGGAATAAGCTGCTCAAGCCAAATCCAAATAATTAATTAAAAAATTGATGATGATATGAAAACAATACATTATATTATAGGTCTATTGACCATTGCAGCAAGTATTTTATTGGTATCTTGCGGAGTAGATGATTATGATGTTCCCGACGCCGCGCTGACAGGTACGGTGACGGACGCCATTACCGGGAAACCACTGATAACGGAACAACCGAATGGTTTCCAGGTACGGAACGAAGAACTCAGCTGGAGCGACACTCCTCAACAGGAACATTTCTGGGGAAAAGCAGACGGGATATTCAAAAACACCAAAATGTTTCCCGGTCATTACCGTATCACGTTGGTAAACGGTCCCTTCGTGCCGCCTGCTCCGCAAGAAACGGACCTCAAATCCGGTCAGACGACAACGCTGAACTTCACGGTAACGCCATACGTCACTTTAAGGGATTTCAATATTGTAAAATCCGGCAGCGATGAAGTAACGGTGACGTTCAAAGCAAGCAAAAATGTGGGTACAATCAAAGATTACCGTATTTTTGCGACCGACCAGACGCCACTCGTAGGAATTAACTATTTTGATTCCAAGTACAGCAATGTCTGGGTAGGCAGTGAAGAAAAAGCAATAGTACCGCTGACCGACGCCGATTTGGGAGGAACTATTACAGCCATTTTGAAAGGCTACAAAGCGGGGAAATACTGGATTCGCGTTGGCGCCTGCTGTAATGAAAGCAACGGACGTTACAACCTGACGGAAGTGAAAGA
>JAITTD010000211.1 GCA_031287245.1 Bacteroidales bacterium | reverse complement strand
AATATTTGCTTGTCCGTAGGACATTCATATCAATAGAAATAAATCTCAATATCACCTCAATTCTTGAGATTCACAAAGAATAAAAAAAATTCCTGTTGCAAATTTTGCATACAGGAATTTTATTCATAAACGTGGATCAATACCTTTATTGTGTTGCTTTTTCGAGCCTTTTGAGTATTGAGAAGATAAACAGCGCCGAAATCAGACAGCAAACTATCAGTATGCCCCATATTGCCCACAATGGCATTCCGCTTTCCCAAATACCTGCAATAACTGACACAAGGTAATTGCCTGTAGCAGTGGCAGCAAACCAGCACCCCATCATCATTCCTTTATATTTTGGCGGTGCTACTTTAGACACAAACGAGATACCCATCGGAGACAAAAGCAGTTCTCCAAAAGTCAATATTAGATACGTGCTAATAAGCCAGTTAGGCGAAACGCGAAGGTTTTCAGCCAATCCGACTGGCTCCTGTCCCTGTATGATGGGTGGCAAATCGGCAGGACTTGCCATTCCAAATGAGGCAAAGGCAAGCACCACAAATCCTACTGCGGCAACCAACATTCCCAAGCCTATTTTGAGAGGTGTACTCGGCTCTTTTTTGCGCCTTGCCAAAGCCGCAAATATAGCCATCGAAACAGGCGTCAAACAAACAACAAAGAAAGGATTGAACTGTTGAAATAATTCGGGTGCGATTTTTATTTCAGCCAGTTCGCCGGAATAACTAAAAAATAATCCTGCCGTAGCCGCAACAAACACCAACAGCGAAATCCATCTGCCTTTCCCTTTCGATTGAAAAATGCTAAACAGTGAATAAACAGCCACTACTATCGCCACCAGATTCCAGATATTAAATCCAATTCTGTTCAATCCAAAAACAGAGTGCTGTGTATAATCTCGAGCAAACAATGTCATTGTCGCACCATTTTGGTGGAACGACATCCAGAAGAAAATAACAACTGCAAAAACGAGCAATAACGCCGTAATTCGTTGTTTGATTTGCATTGCAGAAATCTCGACAACAGGCGAATTGGCAAGCGATTTTTTTGAACTCACATCGGCATGGCGATACCACGGACGGAATACAAGAAAAATAGCAATCGAAATAATAAGCGACACGCACGCCACAGCAAAACCAGCATTGTATGTGCCGAAGTGCGCCACCATTTTATTGGCTGCGGTAGGAGCAAACATTGCGCCGATATTTATTGCCATATAAAAAAGCGAAAAGCCGTTGTCGCGCTGATTTTGATATTCGGGCGCATCATAAAGATTGCCAACCAATACCTGCAAATTGCCTTTGAACAAACCGGTGCCGACAGCAATTAAAGTCAAAGCCGCAAACATTGTAAATTTTTCCGTACCGATGGTTATTATTGGCAAAAAAAACGGCATAGATAACAACAGGTAACCAAAAAACATGACAACGATGCCGCTTGTTACCATTTTGTTAAATCCGAATTTGTCGGCAAGAATGCCGCCAACAAATGGCATAAAATAAACACCGGCAATAAAGATGCTGTAAATTTGCCCTGCCCAGGCAGCAGAAAAGCCGAATTTTGCCTGCAAATACAGCATAAAGATAGCTAACATTGTGTAATATCCAAACCGTTCACCGGTGTTGGCCAATGCTAAGGCATACAAACCTTTGGGATGATTTTTAAACATGATTAAAATTTGCTTTACCGATTTTATTTTTTGCCTTGATTTGCAACGGCATTCATTTTTTTGTTGATTTCATCGGCATCGCCAAGGAAATAATCTTTTACCAACTTGCCGGCATCGTCAAATTCAAACACGTATGGCACTGCTGTGGGCAGATTCAGGCTGATAATGTCCTTGTCGGATATGCCTTTGAGGTATTTGATGATACCGCGCAAACTGTTGCCGTGAGCAGCTACAATGATTTGGTCGTATTGTTGCAAGGTTGGGAAAATGGAACATTGCCAGTAGGGAACGATGCGGTTGACCGTGTCAATAAGAGCCTCTGTCAAAGGAAGTTCGCTGTTTGTCAGTTCGTTGTAGCGAATATCTTTGCGCGGGCTTCTGTCTTCGTCAATTGCCAAGGGGTTGGGGGCGATGTCGTAACTTCTTCGCCATACCAATACTTGATCTTCGCCGTATTTTGCCGCAGTTTCGGCTTTGTTCAGTCCCTGCAACATTCCGTAGTGTTTCTCGTTCAGTCTCCACGACTTTTCCACCGGAATCCAGTCCAAATCCATTACGTCCAGCACCTGATTCAAGGTTTTCACAGCGCGTTTCAGATAGGAAGTAAAGGCTTTCCCGAAAACGAAACCGTTTTCTTTCAGAATTTTACCTGCCGATATGGCTTCCTGCACACCTGTGGGCGACAAATCAACATCTGTCCAACCCGTAAATCTGTTTTCCTTGTTCCAAGTACTTTCTCCATGACGGAGCAAAACAACTTTTTTCATCTTATTCTATTGATTATTTTAGTTTTAAAAAAATTATGTGTATAAATAACGTTTTATTTTCAAGGTAGCCGTTTTTTCAAAAGGGTCAGGGACAATCACAACTGACTGTATTTGCGAAAAACGGTTGACGTGAAGATTCACATAACGCTTCAAATTTTCCACAAAACCAGCCATTCCCTTGTCCATCTCGTCTTTTCGGTCGTTGAAATATTGTTTGGCATCCGACCACATCTGCTGATACTGTTTTTCCATTTCGTCCCAGTCAACGTGCACCATTGCCACCAATTTCCCCTTCTGCTCCAGCACCAAGGATTCCGTCACGCCTTTCACATTGTTGATAAGCGCTTCAATATCTTCTGGATAGACATTTTCGCCGCCCGCCCGCAGAATCATCGTTTTCAGACGTCCCTTCAGGTAAAGCCTTTGTTGCTTGTCAAACCAGCCCAAGTCGCCTGTGCGAAACCAGCCGTCATCGGTAAATGCGTCTTTCGTTAGTCCGGGTTCCTTGTAATAGCCGACCATCACGTTCTCGCCTTTGGCTATGACTTCTCCGATGCCGGTTTTTGGGTCAATATTATCCAGTTTAACCTGAACGCCATGCATGATAGGACCGATAGCCTGATGGCGCACCTGCGAAGGGTTTGCGCCTGCCAAAAGCGGGGACGTTTCAGTCAATCCGTAGCCGATGGCATAAGGAAATCGCGCTTCGCGAAGGAAACGCTCTACCACAGGGTCGAGTTTGGCGCCGCCTATGCCGAAAAAGCGCAACCGTCCGCCAAAGGAGGCTTTTAATTTCTTCCCTGCCAAATAATGCACCAATTGACGGAAAGGCGCTACCTGTTCATACAGGAATTTCAGCCATTTCTTAGCAGTAAAACGCGCCTGCACCTGACTGCGATAGAGTTTTTCAATCACCAACGGAACGCTAAGCATAGTGGTAGGGCGTATTTTCGCCAAAGCAGGCATTAATACACTTGCTGTTGGCGGCTTTTCAAGATAATATATCGCTGAACCCTGCATAATGGGCAGGATAAAGCCTATGGTATTTTCGTAAGTGTGTGACAACGGAAGGATAGAGAGAAAAACATCATTTCTGTTCACATCCTGAATGTGCAGACACATCTCCGCATCGAAAGTGATGTTGCGGTGTGTCAGCATTACCCCTTTTGAATGTCCCATCGTTCCTGAGGTGTAGATGATAGAAGCAATGTCGGAATCGGCTATTTGCGGCTGTTCAAATGTTGCCATTGGGCTTACCTCCTGCCCTTTCAGCAGAGAAAAGTCCTCCACAGCAATGATATACGCCAAATTTGTGGATGTTGTGTCGGCAATTATTTGTTGAAAACGAGTGGATATAAAAATCGCTTTGCTTTCTGAATGTTCAAGGATATTGTTAATCTCATCAGGGTGAAAATCGGGCAATATGGGTACCACAACAGCCCCTGCACAACTAATGGCAAAGTAAGCAATACACCAATTGGGCATATTCCCGCTCAAAATGGCTACTTTGTCGCCTTGTGCTATCCCCAAACGAGCAAGCAGCGCGGAAATCCGCTCAACATCTTTGTGCATCTGCGCATAGTTCATCGTTTCGCCGTTGACGAAAGAAATGGCTATACGGTGGGCGTAGTCTTTGCAACTACGACTGAACATTTCAGGAAGTGTCATAGCATTGTTAATTTAATAAAGTGCAAAGATACAAAAGTAATATGATACGTTGTTCTATCAGCCCGATTTTTTTTATTAAAAAAGCCCATATCGCTGATGATATGGACTTTTTGTAATGTTGCAAATTGAAAATCAGCCACGAATCGCTTTGATTCCGGGCAATTCTCTGCCTTCCATATATTCGAGCATAGCGCCGCCGCCGGTGGACACGTAACTGACTTTGTCTGCCAATTTGTTTTTGTTGATGGCTGCCACCGAGTCGCCGCCGCCGATAAGACTGAAAGCGCCGTTGGCTGTGGCTTTGGCTACTGCCTGAGCAATGGCAGAAGTGCCTTTCGAGAATTTCTCGAACTCAAAAACGCCCATCGGACCGTTCCACAACACGGTTTTTGAGTTGGCTATCACTTCGCTGAATGTCTTGATGCTGCCGTCGGCAATGTCCAAGCCCATCCAACCGTCGGGTGTTGCATTTACATGCGAGGTGTTGGTGTTGGCATTGGCGTCGAAAGCGTCGGCATTGACGGCATCTGTGGGCAGATACACATTCACGCCCTTTTCTTTCGCCTTTTTCAGAATTTCCAGCGCCAAATCCAATTTGTCTTCCTCGCAAAGCGATTTTCCGATTTTCCCGCCCTGCGCCTTCACGAAAGTGTAGGTCATTCCGCCGCCGATAATCAGATTTTGCACGCGGTTGAGCAGGTTTTCAATGATCAAAATCTTATCTGAAACTTTTGCGCCGCCCATGATAGCGGTAAACGGTTTTTCGTTGGAATTGAGCACCTTATCCATTGCTGACAGTTCGCTGTTAATCAGATAGCCGAACATTTTGTTTTCGGTCGAAAAACTGTCTGCAATGAGGGCTGTGGAAGCGTGTGCGCGATGAGCCGTTCCGAAGGCGTCGTTGACGTACACATCGGCATAACTTGCCAGCAATTTGGCAAAATCTTTCTGCTTCGGTTTCAACTCGGCTTTGGCTGCCTTTTTTTCCTCGTCGGTAGCGGTATCGGGCAAACGCGGTTTGCCTTCTTCCTCTGCATAGAAGCGAAGGTTTTCGAGCAGCAGGATTTCTCCGGGTTTCAATGCTGCCGATTTTGTTTTTGCGCTCTCGCCGGCGCAATCGTCGGCAAAAAGGATGGGTTTGCCTGTCAGTTCTGACAAGCGACTTATTACGTGTTTGAGGGAATATTTCTCTTCCACGCCTTTCGGACGCCCCAAGTGCGACATGAGGATAACTGCGCCGCCATCAGACAGAATCTTGGTGATGGTGGGCAACGCACCGCGAATACGGGTGTCGTCGGTTACTGCAAAAGTCTGTTTGTCTAAGGGTACATTAAAATCAACCCTGACAATGGCTTTTTTGCCTTTAAAATTGAATTTATCAATCGTTTGCATAATATATGATTTTTAGGTGCGCAAAAGTAAAACTTTTATTGTACTTTTGCAAGCAAGAATTTTTATTGAAAATGAAAGTAATTGCTATCAACGGAAGTCCCCGCCCTAAGGGGAACACATGGATTGCCCTGAAAACGGTTGGAGAGGGATTGATTCGGGAAGGGATTGATTTTGAAATCCTTCAAGTCGGGAATAAAAATATTCACGGATGCATCGCTTGTGGGCAATGTGCAAAAAAACAAGATGGAAAGTGCAGCATCATCAACGACGACTTGAACCGGTTTCTTCCGGACATCCAAGCGGCAGATGGGATTGTTTTGGGTTCGCCGGTTTATTATTCGGGCATTGCAGGCACTATGAAATGTTTTCTCGACCGGTTGTTCTATGTTTCAGGAGCCAACGGCAACTGGATGCGCCACAAAACAGGGGCAGCCGTAGTGG
>JAITTD010000239.1 GCA_031287245.1 Bacteroidales bacterium | reverse complement strand
CCAAAAAAAATAAAAAAAACGGGTGAACGGGTGAACGATGGAACGGATAAACGAACTGTAACCGTAAGGTACAATGAATCACAATTGAATCACAATTGAATCACAATGAATCACTATTGAATCACTATTGAATCACCATCGTATCACGTAGAGACGGTGCGCGCACCGTCTCTACGTTTTGATACCGCTACATCTCACAGTTATTTCCCTATGCAGAAATTCTTAAAAATATTATCCAGCACCTCTTCCGAATGAATTTGCTGCCCTGTGATATTTCCCAGATGGCTGATACAGCAGCGGATGTCCTGCGCGAGCAAATCTTCCGGTACGCCTTCGTCTAACGACTGCATCACGCGGCGAATGGCAGCCAGCGCGTGATGCAGTTCTTCGTAGTGGCGCATATTGCTTACTATGACATCATTTTCGCCCAACTGCGGGATGCCGGCAAGCAGTTTTTCTTCCAATTGGGATATACCCGTCCCTGATTTCGCCGAAATGGTGATGACGTCTAATTGAGCGGCGGCATAAAAAGTCTGTTTGGCAGCCAAAGCATCCGGCGACAGCAGATCAGCCTTGTTCAGCGCCACTATCAGGTGCTGGTCGTCCCTTATTTTCAGGTCAACTGTCGGAGGGTCGTTGCTCAGGTCAATAAGGCGAAGGATGATGCTTGCCTGTTCTATTTTACGAAAAGTGCGTTCGATGCCAAGTTGCTCGATGCGGTCGGCGGTGTTGCGGATGCCGGCAGTGTCGATAAAGCGAAACAGCATCCCGCCGATGAGTATGGTGTCTTCGATGCTGTCGCGGGTGGTGCCGTGCACGTCGGACACGATGGCTTTGTCCTCTCTCAGCAAGCGGTTGAGTAGCGTTGATTTGCCGGTGTTGGTTTCTCCCACAATTGCCACAGGGATACCGTTTTTGATGGCGTTGCCGGTGGCAAACGAGTCTGTCAGGCGGCTGATGGCGCTTTCTAACTGGGCTGCCAGCGCTGTAAGTTGCGTCCTTTCGGCAAATTCCACATCTTCCTCGCTGAAATCGAGTTCCAGTTCTACCAAAGTAGCGAAATGCAGCAGGCGGTCGCGCAATTCCGCAAGCAGATTGCTGAAATCGCCCCGCATCTGGCGTATCGCTATATTGTGCGCCGCAGCCGACGAGGATGCAATGAGGTCGCCCACCGCTTCGGCGCGACACAAATCCATCTTCCCGTTGAGGTAGGCGCGTTGCGTGAACTCTCCGGCGGCAGCCATCCGACAACCGTTAGCCAGCAAGAGTTTCAGTATCTCCTGCTGGATGAAAAGCGAGCCATGGCAGGCAATCTCAACGGTATCCTCGCCGGTGTAGGAATGGGGTGCACGAAACACTGTGACCAAAGCCTCGTCTATCACTTTCATACTGCCGTCCGGTGTGTGGCTGCCGATTTTCCCGAAACTGACGGTGTGCGACGGCTGCCGGCTCAATGTCCCCTTTGTGCCGGTGAACACGCGGTCGCATACGGTAACAGCGTTGCTGCCCGACACGCGAACGACTGCTATCCCGCCTTGTCCGGCAGGGGTGGAAATGGCACAAACAGTGGATGATGGAAACATTTTCTTCGATTGATTTTAATCGTGCAAAAATAAGCATTTATCATCAATTTCATCACCTGCGAAAACTTCCGCAGATGATTATTAACAAAATGTTAATAACACAATGACAAAAAAATTTGTCTGGTGAGTTATTTTTTGTACTTTTGAGCCATATTTTAAAATAGACAATGAATAAGAATAACGCGGTGAATAATACGGAAAACGAATATTCGGCAAGTAATATTCAAGTACTTGAAGGTTTGGAGGCTGTGCGCAAGCGTCCTGCGATGTATATTGGCGATGTGGGCGAAAGAGGTTTGCATCATTTAGTATATGAGGTAGTTGACAATTCTATTGATGAAGCGCTTGCAGGCTATTGTAAAAATATAAATGTAGTGATCAACGAGGACAACTCTATCACCGTAACGGACGATGGACGCGGTATTCCTGTTGATTTGCACGAGAAGGAACAACGGTCGGCATTGGAAGTAGTGCTCACCGTGCTGCACGCGGGCGGTAAGTTCGACAAAGGCTCGTACAAAGTATCGGGCGGTTTGCACGGCGTGGGCGTATCCTGCGTGAATGCGCTGTCCACTTATCTGAAAGCCGAAATCCACCGCGATGGCAAGATTTATGTTCAGGAATATTCCATCGGACAGCCTTTGGCGCCGGTGCATGAAGACGGAACCACCAACAGAACGGGCACCACGATTACCTTCCGTCCGGATGGCAGCATTTTCACTTCTTTGGAATATAAGTATGAAACCTTGGAACGGCGCCTTCGCGAATTGGCGTTCCTGAATAAGGGTATTCGGCTGACCCTGACCGACAAACGCACACTGGTTCCGGTGACTGATGAAGCCGGAAAAACAACCGAGCAACACCCCGGTTCGGTATTCTATTCGGAACAGGGACTGGTCGAGTTTATCCAGTATCTGGATGCTTCGCGCGACAAGTTGATAGAAAAAGTCATCAATATTGAAACCGAAAAAGGCGATATGCCCGTGGCAGTTGCCATGCAGTACAACACCGAATACAAAGAAAACATCCATTCTTATGTCAACAATATCAATACGATAGAAGGCGGAACCCATTTGACGGGATTTCGCATGGGGCTGACACGTACACTGAAAGCCTACGCCGAAAAGAACGGGATGCTCAAAAATCTGAAATTTGAGATTGATCCGGCGGATTTCCGCGAAGGTTTGACAGCAGTCATCTCTGTGAAAGTGGCTGAGCCACAATTTGAAGGACAAACCAAGACCAAACTCGGCAATTCGGATGTTACCGCAGCCGTCAGTCAGGCGGTTAGCGATGCTTTGGGCGCCTATTTGGAAGAAAATCCAAAGGATGCCAAGACGATTGTTGATAAAGTGATACTGGCAGCCACGGCACGGCACGCAGCCCGCAAAGCCCGCGAACAGGTGCAGCGCAAAAACTCAATGTCGGGAGCAGGATTGCCCGGAAAACTGGCAGACTGTGCGGACAAAGATCCTAAAAAATGCGAAATATACATTGTGGAGGGCGACTCGGCAGGCGGTAGCGCCAAACAAGGGCGTGACCGCGCTTTTCAGGCTATTCTTCCGCTGAGGGGAAAAATCCTGAACGTGGAAAAGGCGATGGAACACCGAATTTACGACAACGCCGAAATAAGCAACATTTTCACCGCTTTGGGCGTAACTATCGGGACGGAAGAGGACAGCAAAGCGCTCAACCTCTCTCGACTTCGCTATCACAAAGTCATCATCATGACCGATGCCGATGTGGATGGAAGCCACATTGCAACGCTTATCATGACCTTCTGCTTCCGCTATATGATGGATTTGATTCAAAATGGTCACTTGTACATTGCTACGCCACCGCTTTACCTTGTCAACAAAGGAAAACAGAATAAGTATTGCTGGACGGAAGACGAACGTTTGGCAGCCATTGATGAAATGGGTAAAGGCAAGGAAAGCGCCGTGAATGTGCAACGTTACAAAGGTTTGGGCGAAATGAACCCTGAACAACTTTGGGAAACCACCATGAATCCCGCTAACCGCACCCTGCGCAAAGTGACCATCGACAGCGCCGCCGAAGCCGACCGCATCTTTTCCATGCTGATGGGCGACGATGTGCCGCCACGCCGCGATTTTATCGAACGCCACGCTACGTATGCAAGGATAGACGCTTAAATCAATTACAAATACACCATGGAAGAACAGCAAAATCACCCCCAACAGGGTAAAAATCAGATTAATATCGAACTGAAAGAGGAAATAGCGCAGGGTGTTTATTCCAACCTTGCGGTTATTTCCCATTCCTCATCGGAGTTTGTGGTAGATTTTATACGGGTGATGCCAGGTGTTCCCAAGGCAGACGTGAAATCGCGCATCATCCTGACGCCCGAACACGCCAAACGGCTATGGTTAGCGCTGGGCGACAACATGAACAAATACGAAAGCAAACACGGACCAGTGCAAATCGAGGACAAAGGACCATCCATTGGTCCGTTTGGATTTAATTAAATCTTGGCATTTGTAAGCGTTTTTGAAAAAACAATATGAAACAAAGGATTTATATAGACACTTCAGTAGTGGGCGGATACTTTGATGAAGAGTTTTCGGAAGCAACTGTATCGTTTTTTGAAAGTGTGAAACAAGGTAAGGTTGTTATTCTTGTGTCCGAATTGCTCGACAAAGAACTAATACATGCACCGGTTCATGTCAGAATGCTGCTGGAAACAATTCCTTCGAACTGTATTGAGCGACTAACGTTAGTGCCAGAGGCTAAATTATTGGCAAGCCACTATGTTGAAGCCAATGTTGTTGGGAAAACAAGTCTTGATGATTGCCAGCATATTGCTATGGCAACGATATGCAAAGCTGACGTTTTGGCAAGTTGGAATTTTAAACACATTGTAAATCTTAAACGAATTAACGGTTACAATGGTATCAATGTCTTACGTGGATACAAACCAATAGAAATACGAACGCCTAAAGAAATAATTAGTTATGAAAACGATTAAATTACCTGAACCGGTGATAATTCCCGGTATTATGCAAACATTGAGAGATATCAAGGATAAGATAAGTCTTGATATTATGGATATGACCTATGAAGAAGAAAGGGAATACCTTGCATCAGATTATTCCCCCCAAGGGGATGATAATTATTGACGAATTAGTTACAACTCAATCTCAATTACACCCTTGCCTTTGGCTACCTTTTCCGTGAACACGCGGGTTTTTTTGCCTTGCGTAACGGTGATGCGGTAGTCGCCGCGGAATGCGCGGAGTTTGGCGGTGCCGGTTTTGTCAGTTTTCACCGTGGTATTGGTTGCCCAGTCGTTTTTAATCAGTTTTTTCAGCGCCTCGTAAGCAGGCTTGGGAGTCATATCCTTGTGCAGCAGTCCGGCTGGCGCGTGTCGCCATGCGTTGCGGTCGCTGAAGTCCCACCACGTGATGGCGGCAGTGGCGGGGTGCGAAAACACCATCGTGTAGAACCGCTCCAGCGCATCGCGCTGAAACGCCTCACCCTCAGGCGTGGAAGGCTCGTCCTCGGTGAGGCTGCCCCAGTCTCTCTGCACAGTGGTGGACAGGATAGTAACCTCTGTGAAGTGCAGCGGCTTGCCGAACTTGGCAAATTCTTCGCAGACATCCCAAATTTTTTTGTTGATCCACGGTCCGCCGTGCATGTGGCTCTGGATGCCGATGGCATCGTAAATCGGCTGTCCTTTCTCGTCGGTGAGGCGGCTGAGCAAATCCGAGTAGCGACGGTCGTCTTTTAACCTGTCGCTGTACACCATCCAGTCGTTAATCAGCAGAGTGGCATTGGGGTTTCCCTTGCGGGCAGCGGCAAAGGCAGCCTTGCAAAACGGCACTTTGCCTGTGTTGTTCACCACCAGCGAAGTAAGGCGCGGCGCATAGCCCCAGTAGTTTTCGCGGTCCCAGCCTACCATCTCGTTCACCACGTCCCACACGGTGATGGTGTTTTTGAAGCGTGCCACGCAGTCGGTGGTGCGTGCCATTTGCCGGCGGAGAATCTCCTCTTCGGTCATATCTTTTATCCACGAAGGTTCGCCGGTGTTCCAAATCAGCGGGTGTCCCTTGCCGATAATGCCGTTGGCGGCGCACCATTCTGCCACCGGCTGGGTGCCGGCGTAGTTAGGCTTGTCCTTTTCCCGCTCGTACCCGGCCCAATAGAAACCCATTGTGGCGAAGTTCAGCAACTCTGCGAAGCGGCGGTTGTACTCCTCGTTGGTGCCATAGGCAAAAACGTTACTGCCGAAGAGGAACTCGTGGCGCGTCATCTCCACGCGGACGGTAGCGTTGTTCACGGGCTTGCCGTTCTGCGTGAGGCGTATGCTCACATCTTCCTTGCGGTGTTGTTCGATGCGGGCATTCGCCTCGGCGCGCCAGTTGTCGTTTTCCTGCACCTGCTTCGTGGCGCTGTAGTCCTGCCCCGCAGCCGCGAGGCTTAGCAGCATCATGGCTGCTGCCATCCAAGATTTTGTACTTACCATTGTTATATTAATTATCATATTTATTCTTCAATTTCCAATTTCAGTTTTGCAGGATTCTGACGGCTGTCCCAAACGGTAGCAATGACGATTGCATCCTTCACTTCGTCCACAAAGTAAACCACCTTAAAATATTTCCTTACCAAAAGCGAACGATAGATTTTGGCAAAACCGGCAAGTAGCGGTTCTTTTGCAGCCATTTGCGGATATTTCGTCAAATGCTCAACGGCGCTATTGATTTCCGTGAGTATGTTTTCCGCTGCCAACTCGCTTCTTTCCTTGTAATAGAGGTAAATGCCTTTTAGCCTTCGTTTTGCTTTGGGCGACCACCAAATTACCATTGTGCCTGCTCTTTTAAAAAATCTTCCTGTGTGATGCACAAACCTTGCTCATATTCGATTTCGGCTTGCCTCACTTCTTCGCAAAGTTCTTCCTCAGTCAACTGCCAAGGTAATCTTTCGGATTTTTCTTTGGTATTGAGAAAAAACAGCATCATTTTAGACACCACTTTTTCGTCGGTTTCGCTGAGGATTTCACGCGCCAACTTGGCTTTTTGGGCTTCCAATTCTATTGAACTCATCATCTTCACTGTTAAAAATATAAGCAAAAGTACACGAAAATTTTTATATTTCCAAATGCATGCAATGAAAAAAGTTTTTGGCAGAAACCATTAATTCATAATTCATAATTGATTAAATTATCCGTTTAACGCTTCCGCACCGCTGACAATTTCCACTAATTCGTTGGTGATGGACGCTTGCCGTGCTTTGTTGTATTGCAGGGTGAGGTCGGTAATGAGTTGGGAGGCATTGTCGGTTGCCTGATGCATGGAAGTCATGCGGGCGCCGTGTTCCGAAGCCACCGAGTCGAGTAAAGCCTGATATACTAACATTTTCAGGTTTTGCGGTATCAGTTCCTTGATAATAAACTCCTTGCTTGGCTCGTAAATATAGTCGGTATGCACCTTTTTTGATTTGGGCTTGGCTTCGGGTTCTTCTTCGGGCAGGAGTGGCAGAAAATGTTGCACTGTCACCTTTTGCACCGCTGCATTGACAAATCCGTTGTAAACAATATCAATGCTGTCGTATTTGCCTGATTTGAAGTCATCCATCAGCGATTCGGCAATGGTGGCAACCTTGTCGTAGGTCAGGTCGTCGAAAATGCTGAAATCTTGCTGTTCAACAGGCAGGTTGCGCTTGCTGAGGGTGTCGTAGCCCTTTTTGCCGATGGTGTAGAAATGCACTTTTCCCCTTTTCAACAACTCTCCGTATTTGCTTTCGGCTGTGCGTATGCCTTCTTTGATGGCGTTGGAATTAAAAGCGCCGCACAATCCTCGATTGGAGGTGATCACCACCACCAAAGCGTTGTAACAGTCGCGGTCTTCGGCATATACATTGCCATCTACGTTGCCTGCGGCAGATGCCACATTCACCATTATTTCCTGCATCTTACGCGCGTAAGGTCTGAAATTAACGATGGTATCCTGCGCTTTTTTCAACTTGGCAGCCGCCACCATCTTCATGGCGCTTGTAATCTGCCGCGTGGAAACCACAGATGCTATTCTGATTCGTATTTCTTTTAAATTTGCCATTCAAATAAATATGGATGATGACATTAATTTTCCACCGCTTCTTTCGGTTTGTCGATATATTTCAGTACAATCGTACGTGCGGCAAGTTCCAGCGTTTTGCCGATTTCGTCGGTAAATACGCCTGCTGCCAGTTGTTTCAATTCGTTCTGATACTCCAATTCCAGCAATTTGAGGTATTCCGTTTCAAATTCCCTTGCTTTGTCAGTGGGAATGGCTTTCAGCAAGCCTTTTGTACCGCTGTAAATGACCGCGATTTGTTGTTCCACGCGCAAAGGCGAATGTAAGCCCTGTTTGAGCAGTTCCACATTCTTGCGTCCCTTGTCGATAATGGACAGAGTGGCGGCGTCGAGGTCGGAACCGAATTTCGAGAAGGCTTCTAATTCGCGGAATTGTGCCTGATCAAGTTTCAGCGTACCGGCAATTTTCTTCATCGCCTTGATTTGTGCATTACCGCCCACACGCGATACCGAGATTCCCACGTTGATGGCGGGACGGATACCTGCGTTGAACAGGTTGGATTCAAGAAATATCTGTCCGTCGGTGATAGAGATGACATTGGTGGGGATGTACGCCGACACGTCGCCTGCCTGCGTTTCGATGATGGGCAGGGCTGTCAGCGAGCCGCCACCCTTCACCATCGGTTTGAGCACGTCCGGCAAATCGTTCATTTGGGCGGCAATCTCGTCGGACGAGATGATTTTTGCCGCACGTTCCAGCAGTCGCGAGTGCAGGTAGAACACGTCGCCGGGGTATGCTTCGCGTCCCGGCGGGCGGCGCAGCAGCAGCGACACTTCGCGATATGCCACCGCCTGTTTCGACAGGTCGTCGTATATCACTAAGGCGGCGCGTCCCGTATCGCGGAAATATTCACCGATGGCAGCGCCTGCAAAGGGTGCATAGTATTGCAAAGCCGCCGGTGCAGCGGCTGTGGCGGACACGATGGTGGTGTAAGGCAGTGCGCCGTGTTCTTCCAAAGTCTGGTAGAGGCTGGCAACGGTGGAGCCTTTTTGCCCCACGGCAACGTAAATACAGTAAACCGGTTCGCCTTTTTCGTAAAATTCTTTCTGGTTGAGGATGGTGTCGATAGCGATGGCTGTCTTTCCCGTTTGGCGGTCGCCGATGATTAACTCGCGCTGTCCGCGTCCGATGGGAATCATGGCGTCAATCGCCTTGATGCCTGTTTGCAAGGGTTCGCGAACAGGTTGGCGGTAAATCACGCCCGGCGCTTTCCGTTCTAAGGGCATTTCGTACAAGGTGCCTTCAATGGGTCCCTTGCCGTCCAACGGTTCGCCAATGGTGTTCACCACGCGCCCCAGTAAGCCTTCGCCTACCTGAATGGATGCGATGATGCCCAACCGCTTGACACTGTCGCCTTCCTTGATTCCGCTGGATAGCCCGAGCAGCACTACGCCCACGTTGTCTTCTTCAAGGTTCATCACGATGCCTTTCATCCCGTTCTGAAACTCAATCATCTCGTTCGCCTGAACGTTCAACAGTCCGTGAATACGGGCAATCCCGTCACCCACATTCAAAACCGTACCTACTTCTTCAAGTTCTATGTCTGTTTTGAACCCTTCTATTTGTCTTTTCAGTACTTCCGATACTTCTGCCGGATTTATATTGACCATTTATTTAAATTAAAAATTACGAATTAATCATTGCTATCTTTTCACTGCCTTTACTGTTTTCACCACTCCGTCCTTTTCCAACCGGAAGAAATACATGCCTGCGGGCAACCGTTCCAGACTTATTGTTTCGTCTTCGTTGCTTATCTTTTGGGTGTGTACTGTGGCTCCGGTGGTGTTAAATACCGTCAACACGCTGCCTTTGGCGCCGGTGAGATGAACGATTCCGGTGAACGGATTCGGGTGTAGAGACATGGCATGCCACGGCTCTGCTTCTACGCCGGTGGTCATTGCTGCCACCCTTCCCGGTACTGCGCTTTTTTTGCTTGGGTCGGCGGTGGAGGTGGCTGTTACGGTGAGCGTGGATGCTGTTTCGGCTGCCGATACGGTGAGCAAACCGCCTGCGCTGATGCTTGTGCCTGCACTGCCGCCGCTAACACTCCACGTTACGC
>JAITTD010000199.1 GCA_031287245.1 Bacteroidales bacterium | reverse complement strand
AAATACTCGCGCAAGGCTTTTCCATAACCTGCCTGCATCCACTTATTGGGCATAATGTATGAAATAAAACCTGTGGGCTTGAGCAACTGAAATCCTTTTTCTACAAATACACAATAAATATCCCCCCGTTTGTCAAACGTATGATAGTTCTGTTTTTCCAATGCTTATGAAGTGTCGCGTATGTGTTCTAAGCGAACAAACGGCGGATTTCCAATTACCACATCAAAGCCGCCTTTTTCAAACACTTGTGGAAATTCCTTGTGCCAATCAAAAGCCTTTTCACCTGCCACTTCGGGGTCGGAAATCAGTGAATTGCCACATTTAATATTGTTATTGAGCGAATTGAGTTTGCGTTGCGGTTTGGCGGTACGCAACCACAACGCAAGTTTGGCAATCTCTACGCTTTCTTCATTGATGTCCACGCCGTACAGATTATTTTCCAGAATGGCGTTTTCTATATCGGGAAATACAATCGCGCTGCCGAACAGTTTCGCCGTCAGTTCATCGACAAGGCGGTGTTCGCTCATCAGGAAATCAAGGGCGGCATTGAGGAATGCGCCGCTACCGCAGGCAGGATCGCAAATGGTAAGCGAAAGCAACCAATCGCGATAAACGGTTAATTTGTCTGCCAATTTCTTCGTTTCGGCTTTCGGGCGTTTTTTGTCGGAAAAATATTCCGATTCATTCAGGACGAGTTCCGTTTTTTTGTCCGCACATAATTTGCCGAGCGTATTATCCACGATATACGTTGTGATATAGCGAGGTGTGTAAAAAACTCCGTCTTTTTTGCGTTTGGATGTTGACAAGGGGGCATGCCCCTTTGTTATTTCGTTGGTAATTTCATCCATTTCCGTCAGGCTGTTCTCAAAAATATGTCCTAAGATATTGACGTCAACTTCCGTATCAAAGTCATACACAATCAATTTCAGAATGTTGCTTTTCAATACATCATCGTTGATTATCAATTCATTTAACAGCGCATCATGTTTGAACAGTCCACCGTTATACGCAAAAATATCTTCCGTTTTTCCCTTGTGTCCCTCATCCATGTATTTGAAATAGAGTTTAAAACGGTCGTAAAGTGGTTGGTATTCATTGAGCGGGTCATCATTTCGTCTGTCCCATTGTTCAATAATCCGATTCATCGAATTGGGCGGAAGCAGCCCTTTGTCTTCGGCAAAGAAAACAAATAAAAAACGGTCAAGTAGTTTTTGCGTTTTTTTGAACAATTGTAGCGGCGCAGCAAGGGGTTTCAACCCCTTGTCATCCGCAGCCCCTTTGTCATCGTCTGCAAGGGGATAAATCCCCTTGTTAGCCATTATGTCTGCATAAAGTTCGCGTTTGAATGTGGAATAATCTTTATACAGTTGTTTCGTAATATGGTCTTCATTGTTGGTCGATTCGCTTTTCAACTGTTTGGGCAAATCCTTGGCAATGTTCTCATAAGCCAAACAAATCCATAAAACGGCAAAATCCTTTTCTTTTAAATTGAAGAGGTTAAACTCCTCAAAGTCAATTGTATTTTCGATATAAAACCGCAATTTTTCAAAATTGGAAATAATGACGTATGCCGTTTTGCGGTGATTGTTCTTATAGCCGAAAGCCTGCGCCTCCACTTGTTTCAAATCCGTAGTTTTGTGGTCTTTCAGTTCAATAACGCCTCGTACCTCGCCATTGATAACAATAGCCCCATCCGCTTTTTTGGAGTTGGTTTCGTTTTTCTTCTCTGTAATCAGGTTGTAATTCGGTTCGGGATTGAGCGTATAGCCGAGAATTTTCACAAAAAGTTCCCGCAGAAAACCCTCCTGAAACTGTTCCTCCTTGCTGTTGCGAATGTTTTCCTGAACTTCAGGATTCAGGAAATAAGACGCATAGTGGTTATACATCGCTTGTATCTTCTCGCTTTGCGAAGCAATGCTTTTCTTTACTACGGTATGTTGGAAAATACCCATCCTTCAATCAAATTCAAAGGTCAAAAGTACAGATTTATTCTCGAATGGCGAAATCTTTTTTCAACAAAATCAAAGATTTTCCATTTTTTCCCTCACCATCCTCGACACGAACCATTCCCCCACCTCGTCTGAGTGTTCCATGCCGCTTTCGGTGAGGCGGATGCGGTTACCGTCATCGGTGATGAAACCTCGTGCGGACATTTTTTCAAATTGCTGATAATCAGATAGTGAGCGATCAAAGCGATGCGCAAATTCCGATTTGTCTATCCCGCGGTGATACATCAGGTTTTTGATGATGAACCGCCGTTGTTGTTCCTCGCTGTTGAGCAGATATCCATGTGTAGCTTTGGTGTAGTCTGCGGCGCGAATATACGCATCAATGATACCGGCGATGGACGCTTGCCGGATGGCGTAGGGCGTAGAAAAATGCAAGTCGCCGACATAGTTCCGTCCGCCGCAGCCGCATGAAATCATGATTTCATCGCCGCATGAAAATTCCGCATCGGTTTTGGGGTGTTTGGTGAAACGGCGCATGGAGGTTTGGGTAAAACCGGCATCTAACAATTTTTGCCTCGCCACACGGTACATCGCTGTGATATCGCTGTCTGCAGCGCGGCTGTTGATGCGTGTTCCCTGCCTGACGTACAGCGGATAGATGAATAGTTCATCAGGCTGATACGTCAAGGCTTCGCGAATGGAATACAGGATATTTTCCGGTGTTTGCCCTTCTATGCCGTAAATCAGGTCAATGTTCAGTGTATGGAAGCCAATTGTGGTAATGGCGTCAAGGGCTTTGCGGCAGGTAGCGCTCATGGCAGCCCGCCCGATACGGCGCAATTCGCTGTCGTCAAAACTTTGGATGCCAATGCTCAACCGTTCCACGCCAATGTCTTTCAGGCAGGAGAGTGTGTTGAAGTCAGCATAATCCGGCGAAGTTTCCACAGAAGTGGGCGTCTGTTGCGGGTTTACACCGAAAAGCGATGCAATATGAAACAGTTGTTTCACCTTCGGCAAATCAAGTATCAGCGGTGTACCCCCGCCTATGGAAAAGGAGTCGAAGGTTAGATTTCGGGTAATCGCTGACAGGTGTTTTGCTTCACGATTCATCGCATCCAAATAGGCTGTCATTCGCTCGTTATGACATGTTTGTTGCGAAAAAAGATTGCAATAGCCGCATTTGTGCCTGCAAAAAGGAATGTGAAAGTACAGCGCGGCTGATTTTGCGCCTTGCGACTCCACAAAAGGCTTTATATCAATCGGTTTGTCGAAAGTCCGATACGCTGTCTTGTGGGGATAACTGTACATATAGGCTGCATACACCGTATCGCTCATATTATAAAATGTTTGTAGGGAACGGTGCACACCGCCTCGTGCGATATGCAATGATAACGGTAACCATCTTCACCATAGCAACTTCCGTGGTCGGAAAGGGCGATGACTAAGGTTTTACCGCGTTGGCGGAATGTATCAAACAGGGGCGGCAGGCAACTATCAACATAACGAAGCGCAGCGGCGTGTGTTTCCATGTCGTCTTCTTTCTTGCCTGCTATATAGTGCTTGTTGGGGTAATGGATTGCCGAAAAATTGATATACATGAACATTTTTTTGTCAATGGAGCAGGCTTTTATTTTCGACACGGCAAAATCAACTTGTTCCTGCGCACTTGTTGGATTTGTGCAGCCAAAACTTTGACGCCAATAACTTTTGTCAAAATATCCGGGGAAAACCCTTCCTATCTCATTACGTTTGTTGAAAAAATTAACGCCGCCGATGCACAACGTTTCGTACGCTTCCCGCTCATGCAGACTTTGCACAAAAGTAGCCCGGTCGAACACATAACTCCCGTGCGGCGCTATTTTCTTGCTGCTGCCGGCGTTGTTGGGAAAAAACAACCACCGTCGGTCTTTCAGGTCATGCGGTTCGGCAGGCGAAGGGAAAAAACCGGCAAAAATGGCAAAATGCGACGGATAAGTGAAATTGCCCGGTGCATGGCGTTTTTCCCATTTACCTCCGCAACTGTTCAGCACAGGCGTACCGTTTGCCGCTTCTTCACTCACCGCCACGTCATAACGCAGGGTATCAAAGCAAAGCAGCAAAATGTCCATTTTCCCCACCACCTCGTCCATATTCATGTCCGATATGGATTTTGTTTCGGTTTTTCCGGCAGGAAGTTCGTCAATTGTTGATTTCATGTTGTTTTGATTTGCCGTTTATAAATCTCGTTTCCCGCAAAAATATCTTGATAGATATGGTCGCCTTGTCCGTTCACTTCGATAATGTAGGGCGTGGCGGTCCCCTTGGCAATGAGCACATCCACACCGCTGTAATTCAGCCCCATCAGGCGAGTGGCTTCGAGGCTTTGGCGGGCTATTTCGGCAAGACATTCCGCGCTTAATTGCAGAATGTCGATGGTTTTGGCATTGTTGTTAAGATGCAGATTGGTGATGACGCCCTTGCTGCAACGTACTACCACGTGCTGCATCACACCAAACATGCAAACCACGCGCAAATCATAACCTTCGCCTTCAAAACTGTCCTTCACCACCCAGTCTTCTACTACAGCCTCTGACTTCAGCACTGCCTCCACGATGGTGTCAATGTCTTTGCGTGTGCTGAAACGATTGATTCGACGCGTATTTGTGATTTTTCCGTTGGCGGCAGTCAGTGCGGTGTAGGCAACTGTCGTTTTCTGCTTCGGATGCCGCCGCAATGCCACCACACCGCCCGCTCCCGAGCCGAAGCGCGGCTTGATGAACACGCCATGGGGCTTTTCATCAAGCCGTTGTAATAACTCGCCAACGTTTTGCGGCGTTTTTTCCCACATTGGCGTTACATTGACTTTTCCATGCAAGCATTGTTTACAAAACTGTTTGTCTAAACTGCACAAAATAGCGGCAGGCGAATTAAGAAAATGCAGATTCAACTTGTCGGTCTGTTTCAATAATTGAATATACTTCTGCACAAGCGCACTGTATTCGTCAAAATCGAACACATCAGGATATTCCTCCGGCTCTAATTTGACCAAAGCATCCGCATAATGCTCAGGATGAGCAAGTAAGTCATCATAGGTGACGAATTGCACCGATACACCGACATCACGACCGGCAACCATGAAATATTGCGTCCGCAGCGACTTGGCATTGCTGACCACAATGGCACGCATCTTACTCTGTCAGATACGGATAGCGGTCGTCCTCGTCGTCTTCATCGCCTTGGTTGTCGGAAACATCCACTTTCACAGGCAACTTTTTCAGCGCCTTGCACATATCTTCGCTAAAATAGTTATACTCCGCCTTGACGAGTTTCAAATGTTTCAGTTTGTCCACATTGTCAATCAGTGCCTGACCGCCTTTGTCGCCCAACGTTCCATACGATATATCCAGCGTTTCGAGTTGCGGAAGAATGTCCGATTGCAGAAGCATGTTCAAAATGTCGTCCTGAAATTCGGAATTGACAATACCAAAGTATTTTACCTTGGGAAACAGCGTTTTAGAGGCGATTGTTTTGAATGAATCCACACTTCCGTCAAAACCATAGTCCTCAACGCCCACCCACAGTATCAGTTTTTCGAGTTTGGGGAAGGTCGAAGCTTGCAGTTCAGCCAACACAGACTCAGGCAAACCGCCGGAGATAATCTCCAATGATTGAAGCGCTTCGTATGTACGTTTGCCCAACGTCAAGTTGTTGGTGCCTTTGATTTTCAGTTCTTTCAACTTGGGCATGGCGTCAATGACGGACGACAAGTCGGTTTGCTCAATCCACGACACTTCCGACTCTTCCTGTTCAATGTCGCCCCAAAACAGTCCCTCTATGTGGGCAAATTTGTCTTTGTTTGCCACAATGCCATCCACTAAATCTTGACAACTGCCACTTTCAAAATCCCAACAGCCGATGGTGATTTGCTTCAAATCGGGCAAAGCCTTGTCGTTCAGCATTTTCTTGAGAATGTCTTCTTGTGTCTTGCCGTTGTCGTAATCATCGTAAGAAAGCCCGTATTTCTTGGATTCTACCTTCATTTCCTTGGTGTTGGCGGCGGTTTCCACATAACCTTTCTTGGTTTTCTCTGCAACGAGTTTTTCAGCCGCTTTTGTTGCTTCTTCGGGCGAAGCAAAGGATTTTACCTGCGTCTGCCCGTCGGTGCCCAGTTTGCCGTAATTAACAGTCATGTCATTGCCTTCTGTGTCTATGCTCCAGAATTTCTGCGAATTAAAGTCTTGAAATATAAATACTCTTTTCATCTTGGATATTGTTTTTGTTGGTTTTTAATGGGTGCAAATGTAATGATTTTTTTGCAAAAAAAATCTGTTGCAAAAAAAAAGTAAAAAATCTTCATCTTTTGGCTGAACTTTTTACAGCGGAGTTCAGCCGCCCCCAAAAAACTTGGAAATTTGAAAAATTACATGTAATTTCGCGCATTATGAATTCATCTTTTTTAAAAACGAAAATCCGGTTGCCTCTTGTCCTTCTGACGGCGCTGTGGGCTTGCGGAGACGAAGATCCCAAGCCCGAACTTGTTGCGCCTGCGGCGGTCATTCAGGTGACGGAAGGTGATGTCAATTTGCCGGTAGGAGGCAGCGTCACACTGACCGCCATCGTGGAAAACGCCACCCATCCGGTGTATGCGTGGACTGTGGACGGGCAGGTGATTTCCAGCACGCTGACTTGCCGGTTTACCGGCAGCGCCATTGGTGAATATTTCATCCATTTCCGCGTGGACGCCGACAATGGCAAGGACGAGAAGCAAATAAAGGTGACGGTTGCCGGCAATACGCCGCCTGTCCTGTCACTGCCCGCCGCCGTCATGGTTTACGCAGGCATGGACAAAATACTGACCGCCGAAGCGAAAAATGCCACTGCCCCCGCCTACGAATGGCGTCTGAACAACGAAGTGGTTTCCACCACGCATACCTGCACGTTCCGTCAAACTGCGGCGGGCAATTATACGCTTGACGTGAAATTGACCACAGCAGGCGGTTCCGACCGGAAAACGATGACCGTCACAGTGGTGGCTGCGGTTGCCGAACTTTATTTTGATGACGGACATTACCGCACCGCTTCCAATGCCGCCACGCTGCGAAAAATGACCGTGCCGCTCGGCAAAAGCCTTGTGCTGACGCCCGTCATCAGCCACATCGAACATCCCGATAACTTCCAATGGACGGTGGATGGCGTTCCACAAAGCGCCACAACGGGCTTTTTTACTTTTACGCCCACTGCGATAGGCACCAGCCTGATCAGCGTTACCGAACAAACAAGTTCGGCAACAACGGAAGTGCAGGTGGAATGTACTGAACCTGAAGGCACTTTCTTTCGCGAAAAAACGGCAAGCAGCAAAGCCTCAGCCGCCACTGCTCTGGAATATATCCCTGCCCCCGGACAGTTTATCAATTATCCCATCGAAACCACAATGGATAAAGGATTGCAGGATTTGCAGACATGGCTGAACAATGGTACCAGCTATTTCTATGCAGGCGCTTACGGCGGATATTTTATCGCAGGTTTCGACCATAGCGTCAGCAATGTGGCTGGGAAAGCCGACCTTCAAATTCGGGGCAATACCATCCCAAGTTGGTGCGAACCCGGCGTTGTGTGGGTGATGCAGGACAACAACGGCAACGGACTTCCCGATGATACCTGGTATGAATTGCGCGGCAGCGAAACAGGAAAGAGCGAAACCAGGCAACGGCACGCTGTCACCTATTTCAAGCCCGCCGCTGCCAACGCCGACGTGCTGTGGGCGGACAACCGCGGACAAACAGGCTCGATTGACCGGCTCATCTATCACCAGCAACCCTATTATTATCCCATGTTCGTTGCCGGCGAGCAATTCACGCTTACCGGCACCTGTCTGGCTTCCGGTACCTCGCTCGACGGCATCATAGAGGTGTCCCCCTGTTTCAATTGGGGATATGTGGACAATATCAGTTCGGGCAATCCCGACAGGGAAGACACCGATGGCTCGCATTTCTGGATTGAAGACGCCGTTCAAGCAGACGGCACGCCTGCCCACCTGCAATACATTGACTTTGTAAAGGTACAAACCGCTACAATCGGCAAAGCCCTTGCATCCGGCGAAGTATCCACAGAAGCCTTTCCTCCTGTTGATTTAAATTTTTAACGATGGCTTATTTAAAAAAATATCTGATCTGCATTCTGCTGGCAATTGTCGGAAAAGCGACAGCACAGTGGATTCCGCAATCATTGCTTGACATTCCTTCCATTGTGGCGGCAGACAGCAATCGTCTGTCGCTGAAAGTGGATATGACCGGACTTTTCAAAAACAATGAATATTTCAGTCCTGTTGCTATAGGACAGACTTATCCGGGCATGGTATTGCTGCCGGCATTGACTTATCAGGCATCCGGCAAATTTCGTGCAGAGGCGGGCGCATATATGGTCCAATTTGCAGGACGCGACGGGTTTTCGCTTTTGCAGCCTTTTCTACGGCTTCAATATGCCTTCACGCCCAAGTTCAGCATGGTATTGGGTAATCTCTACGGCAACCTCAACCACCGGTTGATAGAGCCTTTGTACCAATGGGAAAAGCATTTCACAGCCCGCCCCGAAAGCGGATTGCAGTTTGTATGGCATGGCGACCGCCTGTTTGCAGACACTTGGATTGATTGGGAACGTTACATTGAGCGCAACGACCGCTTCCCGGAAGTGTTGACTTTCGGTGCATCTGTGGTTGGACGACTTTTTGCACTCGACAAGCGATTTTTCCTCAATGTTCCCGTGCAGTTGCTGATACACCATCAAGGCGGACAGATTGACCAGAGCGACGAACCGGGCATGATGCTCACCAATGCCGCAGTGGGCATATCAACCGGATACCGGCTGAACCGCAAATGGCTTCAATCTGTGGCAATAGATATTTATGACGCCTTGTATTACGATAACAGCACCCAGCATGATGCACGACCTTACGTGCAGGGACAGGGTATTTATTCCGTGCTTCATTTGGATGCAGCACCTTTTGCACTGATGGTGGGCTACTGGCATTCCGAAAAATTCTACGCTTTTCATGGCGAACCGCTTTTTGCGTCCTTCGATCGCTACAATCCCCTCGACCCCCTCAGCCAACTGCCTGTGCGCAATATGCTGATCGCCAAATTCGCCTTTGACAAGACAGTATATAAAGGCATTTCCATCGGCGCTTACGCAGAAACCTACACAGACACAGACCGCGGCGAAACGGATTACAGTTTCGGGGTACATCTGCGCTTTTGCAGTGCCTTTACACTCTGTCAATTACGAATTAAACCCTAACTCTGCAAAAAAATACCCCGTCTAATCAAAAAAAACAAAAAAATCGGCATATTATTTTGTAGTGTTGATTTTTTGTTATACTTTTGCGATAACCTAAATAGGTTACTTTGTTAATATAATCAAT
>JAITTD010000138.1 GCA_031287245.1 Bacteroidales bacterium | reverse complement strand
TACTCATCATTCATCGTGATGAACCACTTCCACTGCCACCGGACAGTGGTCTGAATGTTTGGCATCTTGCAGAATGTAGGCATTTTTTATGCGGTTTTGCAGGGATGCTGTGGCAATGTGGTAATCGATACGCCAGCCGAGGTCTTTGGCGCGGGCGTTGGAACGGTAACTCCACCAGCTGTATTGGTTTGGCTCGCTGTGGAACAGGCGAAAGGTGTCCACGTAGCCCTGTGCCAGCAAACCGTCGAACCATGTTCGTTCTTCGGGCAGAAACCCGGACATTTTTTCGTGTTTTTTCGGAAAATTGATGTCAGCTTCGGTGTGGGCGATGTTGTAATCGCCTGCAATAATCAAATTGGGACGTTCCTTGCGCAGATTGTTCAGATAGAGGAGAAAGTCGTTGAGGAACACCATTTTGAACGCCTGCCGTTCGTCGCCCGACGTGCCTGAGGGGACGTAGGTGGAGATGATGCTCAGGTCGCCATAGTCGGCGCGTATCATACGCCCTTCGGCATCGTATTTGTCAATGCCCATGCCGTAAATCACGCGGTCGGGTTTGTCTTTCACGATGAGTGCCACTCCGCTGTAGCCTTTTTTTTCAGCCGAGAACCAGTAATGCCGATAGCCCATCCTGTCAAAGACGGATAAATCCAATTGTTCGGGTTGTGCCTTGGTTTCCTGAATACAGAGAACGTCCGGCTGCGTTTCGGCTAACCATCTGTCAAAACCTTTGTTCATAGCGGCTCGCAAGCCATTTACATTGTAGGAAAAAATCTTTTTCAGCATATCAAAAATCGAGATTCATTGAAAAATAGAAGATACCCGGCAGTACTACCCTGTTTTCCACCCCCCAAGCGTAGTCGAAGCGAAGAAAATAGCCCAGCAGTTGCATCCGCATACCAAAACCGTAGCCATACACAATCGGTTCGCGACCGGTGTCAAGAGTGACGAGCACAGTAGCCTTGTCGGGGTCGCTGTTGTTGGATATATATTCGTGGTCGTAGGCGCTGGTTTTGCGGAAGGGCGAAATACCCGACCATGCTGTGCCCACATCGCAGAAACCGACTGCTTGCAGGCTCGACCAGAAACTGGACAGCGGATGATTGGAGAAATACTGCACAAAGGGCCAGCGGATTTCATTGTTGATGAGGGCAAAATTGTTGCCATTGCGGATGTTTTGCACAAAGCCGCGCATGTTGGTGGCAAGTGTCTGATAAGCGTAGTTTTCCTGATTGTCCACGCGCACGGTATTATCGAAAGTAGGACGGTTGCTGAACCAGTTGATCCAGTTGTCCAAACTGCCCAAATAATAGAGCAATCGACTACGCCCGAAGGAGGAACTGCCCGCAAAGCGCGTTGCCCAAATGAGATTGCGATGAATGACCTGATAATAGCGGAAATCGGCGCCCACCACGTAGAGGTCGGACATACCATTGTTCAGTTTCCAATAGGTTTCGCCAAAAACCTTGTAGCGAAACCCGCTCGGGATATTGACTCCAATTTTACGGACGTTATCGAAAATAAATTCAAACTTCAAACCCGCCCACATACGGTGGTAGTTGGGTAGCGTAAGACTCGGCGGGATGGCGTTGTCGGAAAGGAAAACAGTGCGGTCATCGCGAAAGGTTGCGGTGCCTTTCAGCGCTAAAGTCTGTGAAAACGGGTAGCGCAAGGCATACGACAATTCGTGTGTGTGGGTTTTGATCGGGAAATAATTGTTGGTAGCATCCACAGCGTAGTTTTCATAACCCTGACGATGAAAGATAGCTTGTCTGTCCAAGCGTTTTTTGAGGTTTTCTACACTCAACAGGTATTCATTGCTCGAAAAATCCATGCCAAAACGCACTCCTCCAATGATTTTGTAATCCTCGAAAAGGTCGGTGGTGCCCAACTTGAACAGCAGGTTGAATCCGGGATTGTAATACACCGCACCGCCGGTATAAGCCTGATAGGAGGTTTCCAGAAAACTGAAATCCACCTGCGCAACAAGATAATTGGGATAAAATGCAGTTTCGTAAATGCGAATCTGGTTGCGTTTCATTTTGATGGAGTCGTCAACCAGTTTGAAATCGGTCAGTTCCTGCTCGTTCTGGTAAAAATTCAATTTCTCCACTTCAAACACATAACGGTAGATATCCACCTTATTGCGGTCGAAGTGAATGGTGTCGCCCTCCGGCGTGAGGATATTGCCGTCGTCAAGCAGGATAGCCGGAAGGGCGTTTTGCCTGATGAGTTCCAAACTGTCTGTCACTCGCTGTTGATTGACTTTCTCTTTACGGAATGTCGTCAGCGGAAGGGTTTTAATGCTGTCCTGCAAGGGGTCAACATACATATTGAAGCGGTTTTTCCCGTGGAAGAGCGACACCGTTTGCCTGTTTTTCGGGTCCACGTCGTGGTCAAGCATATTGCGCGAATAGTCTGTGACGGGATGCGAAACGGTAGAATAGCGGTAGTGGACGGCGGTGTCGATGAAGTTGATCACGCTATCGAACGTCAAGGCATACTGGTTGATCACGCCGCTCTGGTCGCTCAAAAACACATACTGGTTGTTGGCGACTTCCGCAGGCTGCGTGGCATTGGCATAAGGCTCGCCCGAAAGGGAAATTAACTGCTTGTTTTTGCGGGCATAATCATATACAAACAGATTTTTGTTGGTTGCCAATCGCCGCGCCACTGCTCCTTCCAAGCGGATAGAATCGTCGGTGCGGGTGGATGAGAAGATGATTTTAGAGCCGTTTTGGATAAACTTGGCATCGAAATCGTCTGCCAGATCGTCTGTGATGGTTTCGTTGGTTTCGGATGCGAAGGTATGAATGTAGATGTCCGAACGCCCGAAACGGTAGGCGGACATAACAATTTTACCGCCGTCGGGCGAGAAATCAGCCGAGAGCACTTTTTCGAAATACAGTAATCTGCGTGTTTGTGCTTGCCGGAGGGCAATGTCGTAAAAAGTCATTTTTATTCCGCCTTTTTCTTCGTAGATGAACAGCAGGATATTTCCCGATGGATGCCACGCCAGCACGGGATACGAGTAATCCTGCAATTGCTCCAGTTTCTGTTCGCGTCTGAAAATGCATTTTTTTTTGCCTGTCTCCATATTTTGCAGCCACACGCGGTATCTTCCCATGTCGTTGGTCACGTAAGCCAAGGTTTTTCCGTCCGGGCTGATTTTCAAATGTTCATATATTCTGAATTTGCGCGGTCGTTTCACAATCTTCACTTTGTCTTTATGCGGATTTTGGTCTTCCAAAGCGTATATACCGGTGTAATATTGGAGCCAAGCCTTGGAAAGTCCTTTCAAATTGTCTCCCAGTACCGCCATGAAAGCGTTTTTGCTGTTTTTGTGAATCTGTGTGATATATAATATATTGGATATCACCGCAATTCCGTATTCCTGTTCGATAAAACGCCAAAAGGAATGTCCAGTCCATTTGGCGTCCTCGCCGGTCAAACGGGTAAATTTCTTGTACGCGCCGGTAGCCAGCCCGTTTTTGAGGCGGTCGTCCATTTCCACACTCCAAGGTTCAGCCAGATAGGAAATGAGCCCTTCTTTGAACCATTCGGGCATATTGATGGTGGCAGAGCGCGTCATATTGGTACGCAATGCGCTTCCATAAAGCATTTCGTTGAACACTATTTCGGCAATCGAAGCGCTTATCTGCTTTTTGAACGTCTCGTGGTCGCCGTCGAAATAAAGGAACACCTTGTTGTCCACAATCCGCGTCACTCCGCCGATGTTGTATTCATCAATGCCGGTCACCAAGCCGATGTTGCCTTGCCTGAAGTCGGTCAGTTTGTTGTAGATGATGAAAATAATCCGTTTTTCAATGACATAATCGAAAATACCCTCGATACGGTTCAGTTCCGATGTTGCGATGGATTCAGTATATAGCGCCAGTTCGTTGCCGTCTTGCGTGAAATAGGTGTCAAAACGCTCAAAACGATAGTACGACCAGTAGAAATCATTGTACTGCACACGATTCTTCCCAAAGGTCATTTGATGACCGTTGTAGAACTGTCCGTACAGCACATCTCCCCCTGTCCACAACAATGACAGCAGGAAAATCACCATCGGAAAAACTCGACTTGCGTACTTCATCTGTCGCATTATTTCATGGCGCAAATGTACGTTTTTTTCAAACATGATAATAGATAATATTCGTTTTAACTCAAAAACTCAATTCCCAAAAGGGTAATATCGTCGAAAATCGCCTTATTGGTGCCTCTCAAATTTTGCGCTTCGATGATTGTTTCAACCGTTGTTTCGATGTCGGGCGAATTTCTGATGGCGTTTTCCAGCACATAAAACGCAGAATCCACCTCGCCTTCGTTGGTTTCTGACACCACTTCCACCATGCCATCGGTGTAGGACAGCAGCAGGCTGTGTTCGTCGATAACGGCACGGTGCACATTCACAACGGGGAGTTCTTCGAGCATTCCCACGGCGATGGTCGAACTTTCCAGCAGATCCAATTGTCGGGATGTTGTGTGGTACAACAAAGCGGAGGGATGCCCTGCATTGACATATTCCAATTGGTGTGTCACCATATTATAGCGTGCAATGAACAGGGTGATAAATTTTTCGCACTGCGCGCTTTCTGCCACACGCTTATTGAGTTTTTGCAACAACGTATTCAGTGTAATGTCCGAAGTAAACAATGCCCGCAGGGTAGCCTGAAAGTTTGACATCATCAAAGCGGCAGCCAAGCCCTTGCCCGATACATCGGCAACGCAAAAGCCTATCTCGTCATTGCTCAGTCGGATACAGTCGAAATAATCGCCTCCTACTTCATAATGCGGCTTATAGAAGGAAGCCAACCGGATGCGATCATTGTTAGGCAGGTTGTGAGTGGCGGGTATCAGCATATTTTGCATCTGCGAAGCAAGTTCCAACTCTTTCCTGATCGCTTCCTGTTGAAGACTGTCTTGAAACAGTCGAATGTTTTCAATAGCCACCACAATGATATTGGAAATGGTTTGGATATATTGCAAATGCTTGATGACCGGACTGATGCCCTCCATTTCTTCCTCAATATCGCCTATCAGCACGTAAGCGATGGGGACGTTGTTATTGTAAACAGGGATGACAATATCAAAGCCGGGCAGCAATTTCTCATCCGACACCACTAAAGTAATTTCCGTAAAAGAGAGCAAATCTCTTTCTACTTCAATAGCATCAATCACTTCGGGAAATGCACCAGAGTTCAGTAAGCACGTCCATTGGTTATGGTCATTTTTGTACATCACCACCTTTCCTATTTTAAGATGATTGCGCAAAATATGGGTGAATTTATCCAACAGTATTTCAACCGGTTGGTTATCATTGATAGTTCGCGTAATATCAAGTAATAAGTCCAGTTTGAACTTCAATGTTTGCTTTGCCGCGTTGTTTTTGCCTATCATTACTGAATGTTTTTAAAACAGCAAAAATACAAAAAAGGAATTATATGGCTAAATCTTTTTTTTGAGGCTACATCTTTTTTTGAGGTGCTATATTTTTCACTGACAAAGGGCATGCTCGGCATCCTTGCTGAGGAATTTGCTTTTCGCCCGAATGGGCGGGATGTTCATAACCGCAGGTCATCGACCTGCGGCAGAAGCCCCCGCCGGTCCCTGCCTGAAAGGCAGAACATGAATTGGTAGAGATATAGACAATCGAAAATTGTCAAAATTGATCATATTGTTCCTTGAATAATAGCAATTCCTCGTACCATTCTTTCCCATACTTCCGTATGAGCGGTTCTTTGAGGAAAACGTACAGGGGTGTGCCTGTTTTTTCCCCTGTTGCCAAGGCGTCGCGGCATATCTGCCATTGATGGTAGTTCACTGCCTCGAAATCGGTATAGCGTGTGATGCGAATAGGGTACAAATGGCAGGAAACGGGCTTTTGAAAATTTATTTTCCTTTCGTTGTAAGCCTTTTCAATGGCACAATAGGCACAGCCCTTGCGGTAGAAAGAATATACGCAATCTTCCTTCGACCCAACAAGCGGTGTGACCTTATCTCCATCACTGTCAGTGACAAATACGCCTTCTTTTTCAACGATTGCAAGCCCTTCCGATGTCATATACGGCTTCACTGCGGGCAAAATTTCCTCCAAAACTGCGATTTCTTCCTCTTCCAGCGGTGCGCCCGAATCACCTTGCACACAGCACAAACCCTTGCATTTGCGCAGGTCGCAAACAAACTTTTTTTCAAAAATATCTCTTGAAACAATGGCGTTGCCTATCTGAAACATAAATTAGGATATGGTATAAATGCTTTTTGCAGGTAATTGTTTGAAAACCAACGCACAACGTGCCGGAATATACACTTTCAGATAGGTGTTTTCCATAGGTCGGTCGGTGAGGATGCTCTCGGTGAAATATTCCATTGATTCGTCTATTCTGTTAAAACCGGCGTATTTGGCGGAATCGCTGTTGCATACAATGCGAAATTTGCCCCGACCGGTCGGAATGCCAAAATTTGTGAAAGATTGCGCAGGGTTGAAGTTGAAAACGAAGACCAATCCGCCGCGACGGAAAGCCAGAATCTGCCGTTGATGGTCTTCTGAGAGCAACTCGGCTGGCTTTTCAAAAAGTCGGTTGTTAGCTGCCAGTGAGAGCATATCTCGGTCAAAATCAGCCAGAAAATGGAATTTCAGTCCCTTGTTGTAGAGCAAACCCCATTGGCGGCGAGCATACTGGTACGACCAGTTGTTGCCTTCGCGCGGAAAATCAATCCATTCGGGGTGTCCAAACTCGTTGCCCATGAAGCAAAGGTAGCCATTGCCTGCAGTGGCGATGGTGACAAGGCGAATCATTTTGTGCAGCGCTATGCTGCGGTCTATCACTAAACTCTTGTCGTCAACGGACATTTTGGAATAAATATCCGTGTCAGCCAAGCGGAAGAAAACGGTTTTGTCGCCTACCAAAGCCTGATCGTGCGATTCTACGTAGCCTATCGTCTTTTCGTCTTCTCGTTTGCGTGTCAGTTCGTAGTAAATTTCACCTACGTTCCACTCGTTGTCCTTTTTTTCCTTGATAATTTTTATCCAATAGTCGGGTGTTCCCATTGCCAAGCGGTAATCGAATCCGAATCCGCCGTCGGAAATAGGCGTGGCGATGCCGGGCATACCGCTCATCTCTTCGGCAATAGTGATAGCCTGCGGTTTCACCTGATGGATGAGTTTGTTGGCAAGCATCAGGTAGGTGGTGGCATCGGTGTTTTCCGAACCGTCAAAGTACATCCCGTATTCCGTAAAATCACGTTCCAAACCGTGGTGAGAATAGAGCATACTGGTAATACCGTCGAAGCGAAAACCGTCTAATTGGTACTCTTCCAACCAATATTTGCAGTTGGACAGCAGGAAATGAAGCACTTCGTTCTTGCTGTAATCAAAGCAAAGCGAATCCCAGGCAGGATGTTTGCGCCGGTCGTCGCCAAAGAAGTACTGGTAGGGCGTTCCGTCAAACAGGTTCAGCCCTTCGGCAGTGTTTTTCACCGAGTGGGAATGTACCAAATCCATGATAACGCGCAAACCCTGTTCGTGTGCGGCATCTACTAATGATTTGAAATCGTCGGGCGTTCCAAAGCGGGACGAAACGGCGAAAAAATTGGATACATGGTATCCAAACGAGCCGTAGTAAGGATGTTCCTGAATAGCCATCAACTGAACGGTGTTGTAGCCGGACTGTTTGATGTAGGGAATGATGTGGTCGCGGTATTCGGCGAAAGTTCCCACACGGTGTTCTTCTGTAGCCATTCCTGCATGGCTTTCGTAGATAAGCGGTTCCGAAAAAGCCTCCGGAGATAAGGACTTCCAGATATAGGGTTCTTGCGGGTTCCACACCTGCGCGTTGAATATTTTGGTTTGCTCGTCCTGTACGCAGCGGTTGGCGTAAGAGGGAATGCGTTCACCCTGTCCGCCTTTCCACTGCACTAACAGGCGGTAGAGCGCTCCATGGCGGAGTTTGTTTTCGGGCAATTCAATCTCCCAAAATCCTTTGCCCAAAGGTTGAAGGGCGTATTCATCCATCACTTTCCAATTGGAAAAATCACCCACCAGAAAAATTGCCGTCGCATTAGGCGCCCATTCGCGAAAAACCCAGCCTTCGGCAGTGCGGTGCATTCCAAAATACAAATAGCCGTCGGCAAAATCCGACAGCGATGCTCCCGCAGTCAGGTTTTTTTCTTTCTGCTCAAGACAAGGTTTCCGTTGCGCTATAAACTTCGCAAACGGCTTTAACCATTCGTCATTCTGAACCAATAAAGGGAGATTCATTAGGCGCTATTAATTTTACAAAGATATTAAATAATTATTAATTATTAATGTTTAATTATTTTTGAGGTGCTATGAATGGTGAGATATAGTGAGACATAGTGAGACATAGTGAGACAATTGTATCACAACCGTATCACCATTGAATCACGACCGTATCACCATCGTATCACAACCGAATCACCTGATAACAATTGATAACATAAAAATTTCGCCATTCAAAAAAATGTTGTACCTTTGTGCCTGTATATTTTAAATCACGAGAAAATGTATTTGGATAATTACAAAAGTCATTTAGTGATACTTTGTAAGCAAAACAGAGTGAAAGCATTGTATGTTTTCGGTTCTGTTTTGACAGACCGTTTTAGTGATAATAGCGATATTGATATGGTGGTTGATATTGATTCGTCCAATCCATTGGAGTATGCCGACAATTATTTTAATTTGAAATTTGCCTTACAGGATTTGTTTAAACGACCGGTAGATTTACTTGAAAACAAAGCCATTAGAAATAAGTATATGCGCGAACAAATAGATAAATCAAAACATTTGGTGTATGCAAAGGGAGAAGCCTTTTGATATTAGGGTTTGTTTGCAAGATATTGCACAGTCCATTAGCGAGATATGGAGTTTTTTGCCCGAGCAACGGATTTTTTTTGAGTTTCAAAAAGATTTAAAGGCACGGAAAGCCGTTGAACGAAATATCGAAATTATAGGAGAGGCAATGAATCGAATATTGAAAACAAATCCGGATTTTCCAATTGATGCATCGCGTAAGATTGTGGATACTCGTAATCGTATTATTCACGGTTATGATAGTGTTTCAGAAGATGTGCTATGGTTAATCGTTGTCAATTATTTGCCAAATCTTGAAAAACAAGTAAAAGACTTGCTTTTATCGAGTTCGATGTAGCCCAAAATGGTATTTTTTCAGACATAAAAATTTCGCCATTCAAAAAAATGTTGTACCTTTGTGCCCTGATTATAGAATTTTCAGGTGCTTATGGTTATAAGAAAAGCGTCCCTCTTTTTAGTTTTTATCTTCTTTTTCTGTGAGGAAAAAAGTATGGCGGACGACATTCAGAAAGGATTAAGTCTTGCTGTTGCCGACACTGTTACCGTGATGGAGTACAACAATCTTGCCAAAGATTTGATAGCGAAGGATCTTGGAAATGACAAGGCTGCATTGGAGTATCTGAAACGCGGCATCGAAATGGCGCAGCAAATCAACTTCATACGTGGCGAAAGTGAATTGCTTCGTTCTGCCGGAATCATTTATTACTATCGCAAAGACTTTGATTTGGCGATTGACCGTTTTCAAAAAGCATTGGAATTATGCACACAATTGAGGAACAGCGTTGGCATAGCTCGAAATTATACCAATCTGGCGTTGATCTATCACGAACAATCCAAGACCTATAATTCGCTCAACTGTTTGTTGAGTGCACTTTCTGCATGGCGCCAGTCCAACGACAGCGAGGGCATGCTGGCGGCATACAAGGAAATCATCAAGTTTTATCAGGAAATCAAAAACTTTGACGAAGCCATCGGATATACCGAAGAAGCGCTGGTAATAGCGAAAGAATCAGGTAATACCGCGGAAGAAGCATCTCTGTACGATATGCTTGCAAGGAATAATATCAATTTGGGCAATACCTGGGATGTTGCTGTTTATTACGACCAATCGCTCAAACTGTATGAAGAACTGAATGACAGTTTGCAAATTGCAAGAATCATGCAGAATATGGCTGCCAATCTGTACTCGAATGATTTGGACGAAAAACTGTCGATGTTCAAAAAATCGGCAGCTATCTACGAAAAAATAGAACCTGCCAACACTACCTTATACACCATTTACAACAATATGAGCCGTATCTACACTACGATGGCAAAAAAAGACAGTGCAGAATATTTCAAGCAAAAAGCGTTGCGAAAGGCTCTTTTATCCAAACAAACTTATACCATAGCACAGGCTTTTTTGTCAAGCGGCAGTTTTTACTTGACCTTGAAACGATTGCAGGAAGCAAACCTGTATTTTGAAAACGCCTACACCAATGCTGTAAGCGCCGGTTCACAACGCTTGCAGACCAATTCGCTTTTTGGCTTAAGCAAGGTCAAATTCAGTATGGCAGACTATGACGCAGCCATGCTTAACCTGCAAAAATACCGCATCACCAAAGATTCTCTCTCGAAACTGGATAACCAGCAAAATGTTGCACAGTTGGAAAAACAATACCAGTTTGAAAAGGAAGAAAGAATAAAAAACGAGGAAATCAGATTGCAGATTGAAACTCAAAATAGATCTATCCAACAGCAAAAAGGGATGGTTTATGCTATTCTGGCTGTATCTGCTATCACCGTCTTATTGCTGCTGTTTATTTTCAGATGGCGCAATATCAATAACAAAGCAAACGCCAAACTGACCCGACAGCAGGAAGAAATCTCGCAAGGCAACAAAGAATTGCAGGTATCATATAATGAACTGACTGATTACAGGGATCTTTTGGAAGAAAAAGTGAAGATACAAACTGCCAAATTGCAGCAAAGTGAACTTCAACTGACCACCCTCAGCGATAATTTGCCCGGCGGATGTATTTACCGCAAAATCCTGTCAGCCGACGGTACGTCCCGTATTTCTTATATCAGCAACACTTCAAAGCGATGGATGGGCATTGCGCCGGAAGATATTAAACGCGACATCAATTTGTTTTACCAACTCATTCATGCAGACGATTTAAAAGAAAAATTGCGCATGGAAGCAGAAAGCATACAAAATATGACGGCTTATTCCTGCGAATTCAGAGTGAACAGAGACGGCAAGGAAATCTGGCTGCTGGAAGCAGGCACGCCGCACAAATACGGCGACCAGACATTGATGGATACTATCGCCGTGGATATATCCGACCAGAAAGAAATTGAAGCGGAATTGATTCGTGCACGGCGGCAATCCGAACGCTCGGACAGGCTCAAATCAACCTTTTTGGCAAATATGTCGCACGAGATACGTACCCCAATGAATGGTATTGTGGGCTTTCTGTCGTTTCTGGAACAGGACCATATCACGGCTGAAAAACGACAGTTTTATATCAAAATCATTCGCAGCAATGTAGAACAACTCCTGCAACTCATCGGCGATATCATTGACATATCCAAAATGGATACACAACAGTTGTCGCTCCACCCAACATCGTTCGATTTAAATTCCATGATGAAACATCTGGAAGTCATGTTTCAGGACATTGTCAGCCGAAACGAGAACCGGATAGAGATCATCCTTGACGACCATGCTTTTGTGACGCCATGCACCATTCATACCGATCCCGTTCGCCTTCGTCAGGTGTTGATCAATTTGGTGGCGAACGCCGTAAAATTCACATCCAAAGGATATATCCGTTTCGGTTATTCGGTCGAAAAAAACGGCACAGAATTGCATCTCTTTGTGGAAGACACCGGTATTGGTATTCCGAAAAACAAGCAAAATCTGATTTTTGAACGATTCCAGCAACTGAATATTGATCTGCCCGCAAAAGGAGGCGGAGCCGGTTTAGGACTGGCTATCTCAAAAAATCTGGTGGAAATGATGAATGGTCATATTTGGGTTGAATCGGTAGTGGGCAGCGGTTCTACCTTCTATTTCACCTTGCCCTGTTTATCTCGGGTCGCATAATGTATCACATCATCGCTTCTATTCTTCAAAACACAGTCATTATCACCTCATTTGTACTGGTAATGATGTTGTTGATAGAGTACATCAACGTCAACACCAAAGGCAGGTGGGTCACTCGCTTTCAGGGTTCGGGCTTTCGCCAGATATTGCTGGCTGCCGTGCTGGGTGCGATTCCAGGTTGTCTGGGCGGTTTCGCAGTCGTTTCTCTGTTTACACACAATATGGTCAGTTTTGGAGCGCTGGTTGCCTGTTTGACAGCCTCTTTCGGCGACGAAGCCTTTGCCATGCTGGCGATTCTGCCCAAAGAAGCACTCCTTTTATCGGCGATTCTCTTTGCAACAGCCATACTGGCAGGTCTGGCTACCGATTTCTTCGTGAAAAGATTCCCAGCCCCTTTTGATTCCCAGCATTTCGCCATTCACGACTCCGATAAACATTCTCATCCCGATATACGGGGTAACCTGCGCAACAATCTACAACACATCACTTTTGAAAGAGTGCTGCTGATTATCGGCATCATCGCGCTAATCGTATTCATCATGACGGGATGGCTGGAACATCAACACGATATGGACGGGGTGCACGCCGGGCACATTCATCACCATGACCGCAGTTTTTCGGGAATCCTGCTGCAAGAACGATGGTTGAACATTCTGTTTGCCTGCGCCAGTCTGTTTGCGCTGTTCATTGTCGTCACCGTGCACGAGCATTTTTTGAAAGAGCACTTTTGGGAACACATCATCAAAAAACATTTGCCCAAAATCTTTCTGTGGACCTTAGCCGTGCTGACCGTGCTGAGCATCGGTCAGTATTTTGTGGACATCGGCGAGTGGGTGGAAAGCAATCCCGGTTATATGCTGGCTTTGGCAATCCTCATCGGTTTGATACCGGAGTCGGGACCTCATTTGGTGTTTATCACCCTGTTTGCTTCGGGCGCCATCCCGTTCAGCGTGTTGCTTGCCAATTCCATCGTGCAGGAAGGTCATGCAGGACTTCCCCTGCTGGCTGAATCGAAAAAAGGCTTTCTGTGCATGAAACTCATTTCTGTCGGCGCAGGCCTCTTGGCTGGCTTGGCGGGTTATGTCATCGGATTCTAAGGGTAATTTTCTAAGAATAAATATATAATTAATATAATATGGACAATCACAAAAAAGCAACAGCAAACACATATCCGCTCGAATTGTGCACTATGCCGGGCTTTGCAGGCTCGTCGGCATATTACCTGCGTTACGAAGACCCGCACAACGACAGCGCACTGGTAGCGCCCGAAATCAACGCCTATTGGCGTAACGTTGACCTCTACGTGGGCGGAACGGAACACGCCACCGGACACCTGATATACAGCCGTTTCTGGAACAAATTCCTGTACGACTTGGGATTAATCAAGGACGAAGAGCCGTTCAAAAAACTCATCAACCAGGGGATGATTCAGGGACGGAGTAATATTGTCTATCGCATCAAAGGCACAAATACCTTTGTATCTGCCAATCTGAAAGACCGGTACGACGTTACCGAAATCCACGTGGACGTGAACATCGTGCAGAATGATGTGCTTGACACCGAAGCGTTCAAGAAATGGAGTCCCGACTACGCTTCGGCGGAATTTATCCTCGAAGAGGGAGGAAAATATATTTGCGGATACGCGGTGGAGAAAATGTCCAAATCCCTGTACAACGTGGTGAATCCCGATATGATTGTGGAGAAATACGGCGCCGATACTTTGCGTTTGTACGAGATGTTTCTCGGTCCTGTGGAACAGTCAAAGCCTTGGGACACAGCCGGCATCGAAGGCGTACACCGCTTTTTGAAAAAACTGTGGAATTTAATCATCCCCCTCACCCTTTCCGAAGAAGAAACTCCTTCCCCGAAGGAAAGTGGACTTGAACTCAAAACGCTGCACAAAACCATCAAAAAGGTAACGACAGACATCGAAAATTTCTCGTTCAACACTGCTGTGAGCGCATTCATGATTTGCGTCAACGAATTGACCGAGCAAAACTGCAACAACCGCCATATTCTGGAACCCCTGGTGGTACTGATCGCGCCTTTTGCCCCGCACATTGCCGAAGAACTGTGGCAGGCGCTCGGACATACCGAAAGCGTCACCACAGCCCCTTACCCTGTTGCCAACGAGCAATATCTGGTGGAAAACACCTTTACCTATCCCGTTTCCTTCAACGGAAAAACACGCTTTATGCTCGAACTGCCCATCGACATGGACATGAAGACCATCGAACAGACGGTGCTTGCCCACGAAACCGCCAAAAAATGGACGGAAGGAAAGCCGCCGAAAAAGGTGATTATCGTGCCGAAGAAAATTATTAATGTGGTAGTATAAAACTGTTACAGGTTGTTATATGTTGTTACAGGTTGTTATATGTTGTTACAGATTGTTACAGGTTGTTATATGTCGTTATATGTTGTTATATGTCGTTACAAATTGGTGCTTGGCCGCAACAATTGAATCACAACGGCTCACTATTGTATCACCACGTATCACCATTGTATAATCTGCCAACAGAACCATCACAAATTACATACGGGAGAAAATAAATTTACATACGGGAGAAAAATTTACTTCCATGCGGGAGAAAATTATTGTATTGAATCACAATGAGTTCTGCTCTTTATGTAAAATTCGTCAATGGATTGACTGTTTTTATGTAAAATTCGTCAATTGAAAAACTTTTTTTATCTTTGTCGGCTATAAAAAGAGAATATGGAAAACATCAGACGAATACTTCAAGGCAGGATAGCAAGCCGCATTGAGCCTAATAAGGCGATTTTGATTTTCGGAGCGCGCAGAGTAGGAAAAACCGTGTTGTTGCGCCGGTTGATTCATGATTTTCAGGGGCGCAGTCTTCTGCTGAATGGCGAAGATTATGACACCATTGCTCTTTTGGAAAATCGTAGTATTGCCAACTACCGCCATATTTTGGAAAACGTGGATTTGTTGGCTGTTGACGAAGCGCAAAACATTCCGGATATTGGAACAAAATTGAAACTGATAGTTGATGAAGTACCCAATATCTGCGTGATTGCTACCGGTTCTTCTTCGTTTGACTTGTTCAACCAAACCGGCGAACCTTTGGTGGGAAGGAGTGTTTCTTTCCGGTTGTCGCCTTTTTCCCAACAAGAGATAGCACAGGCAGAAACGGCATTGCAAACCAGGCAAAACTTGGAGGAACGGCTTATTTACGGCTCATATCCGGAAGTGGTCACCTTGGATAGTTTTGAGCGAAAGGCTGACTATCTGCGTGAGATGGTCAATTCCTATCTGTTAAAAGATATTTTGGCGATTGACGGACTCAAAAATTCAGGTAAAATGAGAGAACTGCTTCGATTAATTGCTTTTCAGACAGGCAGCGAAGTTTCGTATGAAGAATTGGGGCAACAACTCAGCATGAGTAAAAATACCGTCGAGAAATATTTGGATATCCTGTCAAAAATATTTGTCATCTACCGTTTGGGCGCATATTCCCGCAATCTTCGGAAAGAAGTGACCAAAGCAGGGAAATGGTATTTCTTCGACAACGGCATACGCAATGCTATTACAGGAAATTTTAATCCGCTGTCCATCAGGCAGGATGTTGGCGTTCTGTGGGAAAGTTATCTCATCAGCGAACGCATGAAAGTCAATGACAACAAAGGGTTGGGCAAAACATTTTATTTTTGGCGAACGTATGACAAGCAGGAAATTGACCTCATCGAAGAATCTGCCACATCGCTATCTGCTATGGAAATTAAATGGGGAAACAAGAAACCGGCTGTGCCCAAAACCTTTCGCGAAACCTATCCTAACGCAGAATACGCAGTGGTCAATAAGGAAAATTTTTTGACTTATATTCAGGATATTTGACAATGGACAACAGTATTTAATTGCCCAGAAATTTCTTCACCTGCTCCGGCGACATTCCTTTGCGGATGGCATAGTCGTTCAGTTGTTCGTCTGTGATTTTGCCGACTGTGATGTAATGGCTTTGCGGATGGGCGAAAATGAGTCCGCAGGTGGACGCTGCGGGATAGATGGCATACGATTCTGTCAGATTCATGCCACAGGCGGGCGCATCCAGAAGCGCAAAAAGCGTTTCCTTTTCGGAATGGTCAGGGCAGGCGGGATAGCCGTGTGCGGGACGGATACCATCAGACGCATAACCCCAATATTGCTGACGGACCTCGCGATGCAGCAGTTCGGCGAAGGCTTCTGCCATGCGGTCTGCCAACAGTTTCACCATGATGGCGCTGTAATCATCGCCCTGCGCCTGATAGCCTGCTACCAAAGAGTCAACGCCTGCGCCCGCCGTCACCGCAAAAGCGCCGATATAATCCTTGTATCCGCTGCCTGCAGGCGCAATGAAATCCGACAGACAGAGATTCGCCTGCCCTGCTTTGGCTGTCTGGTTGCGCAGGTTGTGGAACACGCAAACGGTGTCGGTACGCTGCTCGTCGTGATATACCGCAATGTCATCACCGACAGACTGTGCGGGAAAAATCCCGAAAACACCGTTGGCTGCGATTTTTTTGTGCACAATGATATCGTTCAACATACGGTTGGCGTCGTCGAAGAGGCGTTTCGCTTCTGCGCCTGTTTCGGGATGTTCCAAAATTTGGGGATATTTCCCTTTCAACTGCCATGCCAGAAAAAAGAACGTCCAATCAATGTACTTCCTGATTTCCGCCAAAGGATAGTCAGTCAACGTTTTCACTCCTGCAAAAGCGGGCGTAACTGGCGGCTCTGCTGCGAAATCAATTCGCAGACGATTATCACGAGCTTGTGCAAGGCTCAGTTTGGCAACAGTGGAAGATGTTTGCTCATATTTTTCGCGGACTTTGTCGTATTCATCGTGCAAACGTTCCGCAAAAGCGGCTTTTTCCGTCAGCAAAGAATTGGCTACGGCAACACTTCGCGACGCATCTTTCACATACGCAACCGGCTGCCGGTATGCCGGCGACAGATGTATGGCGGTATGCAGTTTCGATGTGGTGGCTCCGCCGATCATGAGCGGCTGGTTCAAGCCGTTTCGTTCCATTTCGTCGGCAACGTGCTTCATTTCCTCCAACGATGGGGTTATCAGTCCGCTTAATGCTACAATATCAACATGTTGCGCCTGCGCTTCGGCAATAATTTTTTCGCAGGACACCATCACGCCAAGGTCAATGATTTCGTAGTTGTTGCACGACAGCACCACGCCCACAATGTTTTTCCCGATGTCGTGCACGTCTCCTTTCACGGTGGCTATCAATATCTTGCCGGCTGCTTCCCGATTGCCTGACGCCTCTTTCTCCGCCTCAATGAAAGGTTGCAGGTAACTGACCGCGCGCCGCATCACACGGGCGCTTTTCACTACTTGAGGCAGAAACATTTTACCGTCGCCGAAAAGATTGCCTACCTCGTTGATGCCGTCCATCAGCGGACCCTCAATGATGGTGAGCGTTGGCGAATAATGTTGCCGCGCTTCCTCCATGTCGGCATCCATATAGTCGGTAATTCCTTTAATCAAGGCGTATTTGATGCGCTCGTTCAAAGGAAATTCCCGCCATTGGTTGATATTTTGCTTGGGGATGTTGGCAGTGTCTCTCATGTCGCCCGCCATATCAAGCAAACGCTCGGTAGCATCAGGGCGGCGGTTGAATATCAGGTCTTCCACCGCATTGCGCAGTTCAAGGGGAATATCGTCATACACAGGCAACAGACCGGCATTGACAATGCCCATATCCATCCCTTCTTTGATGGCGTGGTAGAGAAACACAGAGTGCATGGCTTCGCGCAACGGGTTGTTTCCGCGAAAAGCGAACGACAGATTGCTGACACCCCCGCTGACACGCGCATAAGGCAGGTTGTTCTTTATCCATCGCACGGCTTGCAGGAAATCCACCGCAAAATTGTTGTGTTCCTTGATACCGGTGCCGATGGTGAGAATATTCGGATCGAAGATAATGTCTGTAGCAGGGAAACCGACTTCTGCGGTCAAAATGCGGTAGGCGCGAGCGCAAATGGTGATACGGCGGTCGAAGTCCGTTGCTTGTCCCTCTTCATCAAATGCCATCACCACAACTGCAGCGCCGTAACGTTTGATGGTGGCAGCCTTTCTGCGAAATGCGTCTTCCCCTTCCTTCAAACTGATAGAATTGACAATGGATTTCCCTTGCAGGCATTTCAACCCAGCCTCCAATACTTCCCATTTGGATGAATCGACCATCACAGGCAGGCGTGCCGCCTCAGGTTCGGAAGCCAACAAGTTCAAAAAGGCAGTCATGGAAGCAACGGCATCCAGCATGGCATCGTCCATGTTCACATCAATGACCTGTGCGCCTGTTTCCGCCTGATTGCGAGCAATGCCTACCGCTTCTTCAAGATTTCCTTCGCGTATCAGCCGCGCAAACTTCGCCGAGCCTGCCACATTGCACCGTTCGCCGATGTTCATAAAATTCTTGCTCTCGTCGGCTACCAAAGGCTCCAATCCCGACAACAACAGGGCTTTTGGACGGGCAGGTACTACGTGTGGCGCGACATCCTTCACGGCGCGGGCAATCCCTTCGATATGCGCAGGCGTAGTGCCGCAACAGCCGCCTACAATGTTCACAAATCCGTGCCTGACGAAATCGCGGATGATATCCGTAAATTCCTCCGGTGTTTGATCGTAACCGCCCAATTGGTTGGGTAGTCCGGCATTGGGATGTACGCTGATGCGAAACGGGGCTTTACGCGAAAGTTCTTCAAGATATGGACGCATCTGTTTGGCTCCCAACGCGCAGTTGATGCCTGTGCTCAACAATTCGTGGTGCATTACCGAGTAAAGGAAGGCATCAATGGTTTGTCCGGACAGTGTGCGCCCGCTGTTGTCGGTAATCGTAGCAGACACCATCACCGGCAGGCGCTGTTTACGCTCTGCAAATATGGATTCGATAGCAAAAAGAGCCGCTTTGACATTCAATGTGTCGAAAACCGTTTCACACAGTAGAATATCCGCGCCGCCATCCATCAATCCACGCACCTGCTCGGCATATACTTCAACAAAATCGTCGAAAGATACGGCACGACAAGCGGGATTGTTCACGTCAGGCGACATTGAGGCGGATTTGCCTGTTGGTCCAAGGGATCCTGCCACAAAACGCGGTTTTTCGATGGTACTGTATTGCTGTGCAGCGGATTTCGCCAAGGTTGCGCTGGTTTTGTTCATTTCGTAAACCAGTTCCTGCAAATTGTAATCACTCTGCGACAAGCGGTTGGAATTAAAAGTGTTAGCGGTGATAATATCCGCCCCTGCTTGGAGATATTGCTCGTGAATATGCCTGATGGCATCGGGGCGCGTTAGCGACAGCACATCGTTGTTGCCACGCAAGTCCACCGAATGTTGTGTAAACCGTTGCCCCCGGAAATCGCTTTCCGTCAAGCCCAAGGGCTGTATCATAGTGCCCATGGCACCGTCAAGAACAAGAATATGTCGGGACAAAAGGGTTTCTAACTGCATATCGCCTTTACAAATGAAGCGGCGAAGATACACAATTCTTGGCGACACACAAAGCCACGAACGAAATCTTTTAAAATCATCGCGCCAAAACCAGATTGTCGCCCGAATGGGCGGGATTTTCATCATCGACCAGTCGTGTTCAGAAGGGCTAAATGTTACTGGGAAACTTTAGTACACCAATAGGGTTCGTTGGGTGCTGACACACCGGAGTGAATTTTTGCATCAAGAACAGGGTTTGCAGAGCCTGTGAGAATGAATTGTCCCGAATTTTGTCTCCTGTCCACTTCTCTACGAACATAGTTGAAAAGTTCCGGATATATTTGCCATTCGTCAAGCAAACGGGGCGTTTCTCCACGCAGCAGCAAGGCAGGGTCGGCAGCCATCCACCCGGAAACATTGGAATCCGTATCAACAAAAACCTCGCTTTTTGCCTGATGTTGGGCAGCAAAAGTCTTTCCGCACCCTTTTGCTCCGCGTATCAGCAGCGCTCCGGAATACGCTAATCTTTTCTCTATTTCGCTGTCTATTAATCTGTTCTTATAAGCCATAAATCTTTTGTTTCGGAAATAATACCATTTATATTTGTGGAATAATACCGTTTTTATTGTGGAAATAATACCGCAAAGATAATATTATTTTATTAACCTGTAAAAGATAAACCTGAATGGGTGCATTTCAAATTGTGTATGTCCTGTGGACAAACAACCCGTTAAAAAACGACTGCGCAACCATTTAAAATGGCTGCGCAGGAAAAATTAAACGAGTAAGCGCCTGTTTTGGAACGCCCGTTTATTCTTTCGTAAATTTGGCAGTTGCGGCCAGACGGCAAGCGTTTTACCCGGCGCCACTGTAAGGTTTTGGGTAACCGGCGCCCCCTCTTTGTCGAAGTATTTGCCCAACATGTTCAAATGGTGCGCCACCAGCATTTCCTGTGCGCTGTTTACTGCATACTGAAATCCTTTGATAATGTCATCAAAAGAATGGACGTCTTCGTCATTGTCGGATATTGCCATGTTTTTTATTTTTAATATCTGTTTTATTGTTTTCCTTAATGCTGCCTACTGCACCCACACCACGCGGAAGCCGTAGCTGAGGCTGCTGGAGCCGGGAGGGTCGCTGAGCCGGTTGGCAGAACGGCAGTCCTCGGCGTCGTAGTACCAATCGCCGCCACGCAGCACGCGGTTGCTGCCTGAAGTGGCGCCCGTGGGGTCGGTGGCAGCCGCACTGCCATAATCCACGTACCAGTCCGAACACCATTCAAAGACATTGCCGTGCATGTCGTACAAACCCCAGGGGTTGGGCTGTTTTAAACCGACATCGTGAGTGACAGAGCCTGAGTTGCTATCGTACCACATATAATTGCCGTTTGCCGCTGCCCCATAGCTGTAAGCAGTCGTTGTCCCGGCGCGGCAGGCGTATTCCCACTGCGCTTCGGTGGGAAGGCTGCCGCCCGCCCATTCTGCAAACGCCTTTGCCCCATACCACGTTACCCGAATCACCGGACGGATGGCGCAGCCCGGAGCAGGCTCCCATTTCGACGCGCCGGAGTTCCAGTGCAAACCCCAGTCGTAAGGGCTGCTGCTGGCCCAAATCAACTT
>JAITTD010000127.1 GCA_031287245.1 Bacteroidales bacterium | reverse complement strand
AAGGTATCTGATTTCCTTGCCGTTGGATGATTTTACGCTTTGGTAGGTTGCATCCGGATAGCACTTCAAAAAAAGATTTAGCCATATCAATTGTTAATTAAAAAAGATTATCTACTTTTGTAAAATAATTCTCGGAATCAGATAGGCAATCAAACATGAAGAATTTCAGCAACTTATACATTTTTTGCTTCTCATCGGCATTGGTTTTGCTGGTGGCAGTAGCCTTGTCTTTTACTTCGCTTACGCTGTCGGACAAGCAGAAAGCAAATATCGAGACAGAACGTAAGCAGAATATTCTGTTGACATTGGGCATAGCGTCTGCTGCCTCGGATGCGGAAGCGAAATACGGGCAGTATATCAGGCAAGGCGTGGTCATCAAAACGGATGGCTCGGTTGTTGATGGCGAACAGCCTGAAAAACTTGACCTCAAAAAGGAAAATCTGAAATCGCCGGAAGAAAGGCTCTTGCCGCTCTATCTGGCTGAAAAGGATGGCAAAACGTTCGTTGTGATTCCGGTAAGAGGCGCCGGCTTATGGGGTCCCATTTGGGGCAATGTGGCGTTGGCAGACGACCTGAACACCGTTTATGGCACCACTTTCGACCATCAAGGCGAAACACCGGGCTTGGGCGCCGAAATCGCTACCGGCGAATTTCAAAAACAGTTTCAACAAAAAAAGATTTTCGACGACGCCCACCACTTTGTATCCATCGCCGTGGAAAAATCCGGTTCCTACACGGCAAACAATCACACGGTGGACGCCATTTCGGGCGGCACCCTCACCAGCAAAGGTTTGGAAGATATGCTACGCAACAGCCTCGAACCGTATCAGACCTATTTTTCACAACATAAATCGAATTGAACATGAGCCTTTTCTCATCCAAACAGTTTAAACCGCTCTCCGAACCGCTCTTGACGAACAATCCGGTGACAGTGCAGGTGCTCGGCATCTGTTCCGCCCTTGCGGTAACGGTGAAACTCGAACCGGCATTAGTGATGGCGCTGTCGGTAGCCGCCGTCACAGGCTTTTCCAACCTGATTATCTCGTGCATACGCAATTTCATCCCTAACAGCATCCGCATTATCGTGCAATTGGTGGTCATTTCCTCGCTGGTTATCATCGTTGACCAGGTATTGAAAGCATACGCCTACGAAGTGAGCAAGCAATTGTCCGTTTATGTAGGGCTTATCATCACCAACTGTATCCTAATGGGGCGTTTGGAAGCCTTTGCGATGGCAAACAGACCGATTCCCTCGTTTTTGGACGGTATCGGCAATGGCTTGGGCTACGGAATAATATTAGTCATCGTAGCATCCTTCCGCGAACTGTTCGGCTCGGGCACCCTGCTGAATTATAAAGTGATTCCCGATTGTTTTTACGAGTTTGGATACAGTAACAACAGTTTGGTGATACTTCCGCCGATGGCGCTGATTCTGGTCGGTGTAATTATCTGGATTCAACGGGCAGGGCATACAAGATTCAGCATAAAGATATTGTATTCAATAATTCGGGGGCTTTTGAAAGCATTCGGAACAAAATAAGCAATGATGGAAGCCACCTTCAACCTCAACAAGCGTTATACCTTTGCCGACTATTTGGAATGGGCGGACAATGTGAGGCGGGAAATCATTGACGGCATGGTCAAAATGATGACCGCGCCCAGTTCGAGGCATCAGAGAATCAGCACACTTCTTACGGTGCGCCTGTTCAATGCCATTGAGGAAAATAAAGGGAAATGCGAAGTATATTCAGCCCCTTTCGATGTGCGTTTGCCCAAAAACGGCGAAAAAGACGACCATCTGATTCATACGGTCGTACAACCGGACATTTGCGTGGTATGCGACTCGTCCAAGATTGACGACAAGGGCTGCCTCGGCGCCCCCGATATGGTGGTGGAAATTCAATCGCTTTCCACGTCCAAAATTGACATGAATGATAAATTTCACCTGTATGAAATGGCAGGAGTGAGAGAATACTGGGTGGTCATTCCATCGGAGGGCGTAGTGGTTTTTATTCTGCAACCCGATGGAAAATACGATGACGGAACAAAATATGACAGTAGCACCATTCCTGTCCATATTTTCAACGGCATTGAAATAGAATTAGATGTAAAGAAGTAAAAATGGTTAAAAATATCAAACTGTAATATGGAGAATCTGTTTAGCATCTTTGTCAAGTCAATTTTTGTTGACAATATGATTTTTGCATACTTTTTGGGTATGTGTTCTTATCTGGCAGTGTCCAAAACCGTGAAAACGTCGATGGGTTTGGGGTTGGCAGTCACTTTTGTGCTGCTGATCACCGTACCGGTTAATTATCTGCTGGAAAATTACATACTCAGGGAAGGCGCGCTGGCATGGTTAAGCCCCGAATTAGCCGAAACCGACCTCAGTTTTCTGAGTTTCATCATGTTCATCGCGGTGATCGCTTCTATCACACAGTTGGTAGAAATGGTGGTGGAGAAGGTTTCCCCCGCCCTGTACGCCTCGCTGGGGATTTTTCTTCCGCTGATTGCAGTGAATTGCGCCATCATGGGAGCATCGCTGTTCATGCAGGAGCGCGAATACGCCAATGTTGGCGAAGCAACCGTTTTTGCGCTCGGGTCGGGCGTCGGCTGGTGGTTAGCCATCATCGGAATTGCCGCCATCCGCGAGAAAACGAGTTATTCCAACATACCCAAACCCCTTCAAGGATTGGGTATAGCCTTCATCATCACCGGTTTGATGGCTGTTTCGTTTATGAGTTTCATGGGTATTAAACTTTAATTAAGCACGATAGAAAATGGTTTTATTAGCATCATCCCAAATGACCACCATCGGTCTCAGTATGGCAGTATTTCTTTGCGTCATACTGTTGCTGGTTGCCGTATTATTAGTCGCCAAAGCGAAATTGGTACCGCAGGGCAACGTGTCCATTGACATCAACGGCGAGCAGGATATAGAAACCTCGCCGGGTTCATCGCTGTTGACCACGCTTTCCATGCAGAAAATATTTCTGCCATCGGCGTGTGGCGGCGGCGGTTCTTGCGGTATGTGCAAATGTCAGGTGATAGATGGCGGCGGCACCATCTTGCCCACCGAAACGGGCTTTTTCACCCGCAAGCAGGTACAGCAAAACTGGCGTTTGGGCTGTCAGGTGAAAGTGCGCAACGACCTGAAAATAAAGATACCCGCCGAAGTGCTGGGCATCAAGAAATTGGAATGTGAAGTGGTGTCGAACCGCAACGTGGCATCGTTCATTAAGGAATTTATAGTGAAACTGCCCGAAGGCGAGAATCTGAACTTCCGCTCAGGCGGATATGTCCAGATTGACGTGCCGAAATACAGCATGGACTTTAAGAATATTGACGTGGACGAGCGTTTCCATTCGGAATGGGACAAATTTAAACTTTGGGATTTGAAGATGAGCAACACCGAAGAAACATATCGCGCCTATTCTATGGCAAACCATCCGGCAGAAGGCAACATCGTGATGCTGAACATCCGTATCGCCACCCCGCCCTGGGACAGAGCAAAAGGCAACTGGGCAAACGTGCCCTGCGGCGTATGTTCGTCGTACATTTTCTCACGCAAGCCGGGCGACAAAGTGACGATTTCCGGTCCTTACGGTGAATTTTTCATCAAGGACACCCGGCGCGAAATGCTCTACATCGGCGGTGGCGCGGGTATGGCGCCTCTTCGTTCGCACCTTTTCCACCTTTTCCACACCCTGAAAACAACAGACCGCAAGGTTTCCTATTGGTACGGCGCCCGCTCGAAAAACGAAATCTTCTACGAAGAAGATTTTCGCGCCATCGAAAAGCAGTTTCCGAACTTTTCGTTTCACATCGCGCTAAGTGAGCCGCGTCCGGAAGACAAATGGACGGGCTACGTGGGTTTCATCCATCAAGTGATTTACGACAACTATTTGAGCAAACACGAAGAACCGGAAGACATCGAATATTATATGTGCGGACCCGGTCCTATGGCTGCTTCCGTCGTCAAAATGCTTGACAACCTTGGCGTACCGCCTGAAATGCTGGCTTTCGATAATTTCGGCGCATAAGTTAAAATAATCATTCCAACACCTGTACTTCATGAACGATACCACACTCAATGATGCGCCGATAAAGATATTTACCGGTTGTGCATCGCAAGAACTGTCCGGAAAAATTGCCGAAAGTTACGGCTCTGCTTTGGGAAAATGCTCTATACTGCGATTTAGCGACGGTGAATTTCAGCCCGCTTACGATGAATCGGTCAGAGGAGCGGTCGTATTTATCATCCAATCCACTTTTCCGCCGGCAGAGCACCTGTTTGAACTGCTTTTGATGGTTGACGCCGCCAAGAGGGCTTCTGCAAGCCGGGTGGTTGCTGTCATTCCGTATTTCGGTTATGCGCGACAGGACAGGAAAGACCGTCCCCGATGTGCACTGGGCGCTAAGTTGGTTGCCAATCTGCTGTGCGCCGCCGGAGTGGACCGTGTGATTTCGATGGACCTTCACGCAGACCCTATTCAGGGCTTTTTCGATGTGCCGGTGGACCATCTTCATGCTTCGCCCATTTTTGTACCCTATCTGAAAAGTCTGAATCTCGAAAACTTGGTGATTGCCGCCCCCGACGTGGGAGGTACGAAACGAGCCAATGCCTATTCCCGCTTTTTGAAAGTGGAAATGGCTATTTGCTACAAACTGAGAAAAAAAGCCAACGAAGTAAGCGAGATGAAAGTGATCGGCGACGTGGCAGGCAAAGACGTAGTGATAGTGGACGATATGGTGGATACAGCAGGAACCATAACCAAAGCAGCCGAATTAATGTGTGAAATGGGCGCCAATACAGTGCGTGTGGCTTGCACTCATGCGGTATTGTCCGGTCCTGCTTACGACAGGATTAACAAATCACCCATCACCGAGATGATTGTCTCCGACACGATTCCTTTGATTGTGCCTCATCCCAAAATCAAAGTACTGTCCATAGCAGACCTTTTGGCAGAAGTCATACAAAAGGTTTACACGCATCAGTCCATCAGCGACACCTTTATATAATGAGCAAAATAAGAGCAGGCAATTGGTTATTGCTGTGTGTAATGCTGGTTTCATGCAGCAACAGGATTCCCGAAGATGATTTTACAGACATTTTGACAGATATCTATCTTTCAAGAGCGTATTTCTCGTCGGAAGGAACCAGCTATGCGTATTGGAAGGACACTATCCCTTACGACAGGCATATCGTGGAGCAGCACGGCTACCAATGGGCGCAGTTTGACAGCACGCTGACATGGTATTGCGCCAATCCCAAGCATTATCAGGACATTCACGATGAAATCATAGCAAGGCTCAGCGAATTGGAAAAAACCATTACCGAAGAACTGGATCCGCCGGAGGAACTGTGGAAACATAAAACATCCCGCTATTTGCCCGCCGACGGCGCCCGCGATTCCATCCCCATCAATATATTGCTGAAAGGAATAGGCAAGTATGTGATGAAGGCTACTATACGTGTTTATGCGAAGGATGCCTCTATCGATCCTCATATCGCCCTGTACTGGTGGCGTACCGACACTACGAACATCGGCATTGCCGACACCTTCCAAGTGATGCCGCTCTACAAACACGGCTTGCCCGTCACCTACTCCATAGAGAAGACATTGCTGCCCGGCAACGAATTTACCCATCTCAAAGGAAACTGGATACAGCATCGCAAAAACGAAGCCGATACCGTTTGGAGTCAACAGATTGTGATAGAAGACATTTCCGTTTTTCACATTCCTCAGAAATTCGAGTAATTTTAAAAATTTAACACATTGACCCTGAGCAGCAAAATAAATGATTGTTTATTAATTATATTTTCATTATTTTTGCAAAATAATTTGAACCGGCAGTAATGAAAATAGGAATTTTATCGGCAGGCGGCGATTGTCCCGGCATCAATGCCACCATCAGGGGCGTTGGTAAGGCGGCAATTACTTATGGAATGGAGGTAGTTGGCATTCTCGACGGTTTTTCGGGCTTGCTGTTCAACGACTATCTGCCGTTGGACGAGCGTAGTCTTTCGGGAATCCTTACTCTCGGAGGAACCATACTCGGTACCTCTCGCGAAAAGCCCTTCAAGAAGAAAGAAGGCGACATGATTGCGGATAAACCGCAATTTATCAAGCAAAACGCCGAAAAGATGGGCTTTGACTGCATTGTGTGCATCGGAGGCAACGGCACACAAAAAACAGCGGCTCAACTGTCGGAGATGGGCATGAACGTGATCGGTATTCCCAAAACCATTGATAACGACGTGTGGGGCACGGACGTCACTTTTGGCTTCGACACGGCTGTAAACATTGCCACCGAAGCCATTGACAGGCTTCATTCCACCGCCAATTCACACAAACGGGTGATGGTCATCGAACTGATGGGGCATCACGCAGGATGGATAGCGCTTTATGCCGGATTGGCAGGCGGCGGCGACGTCATCCTCATCCCCGAACTTCCCTACAATATTGACCGCGTGAACGAGGAATTGCTGGCACGTTCGTGCAAAGGGAAGCCCTATTCCATCGTAGTGGTGGCTGAGGGCATCAAAACGGGCAAAAAAAGCGATACAGCCGGTGCGTATATTGCCGAGCAGATAGAAAAAGCCACCAAATTGGAAACCCGCGTAAATGTGCCGGGCTACACCCTGCGGGGAGGCTCTCCATCGCCGCTTGACAGGATTATTGCCACCCGAATGGGTACCTACGCCGCCTCATTGATCAACAAATGCGATTTTGGACGCATGGTAGCCATCCACCACAATGAAATGACATCCGTGCCATTAGCGGAAGTGGGCGGGAAAACACGTTTGGTGCCTTCGGATTTTTTCCTGATCAAACAAGCAAAAAAAATAGGTACTTGTTTTGGGTAAATAAATAAAATATAAACAGTATGGTGGTTGATACCAAAGAAGAAGCCTCTACCTTGTGGCGCACTAAAATCTTTGTGGTTGCCGTTTTCATCGGATTAGTTTTTGCAGTGGTGCTCGTAGATTGGAATACCACTCTGCAAATGTTGTTGGTCGGCATTTTCTCACTCATTTTTTTGGGATTTTACTGGCACCAGTACAAGATGGAGTACAGCTATTTTTATTTTTCCAACAACGGTAAAAACCTGGTATTCAGGTTCTATTCGTTGCGAAATTTGCACGGAAAGCCCAAAAGCATCGAAATAGCCAAATTGAATTTTTACAAATACGATATTACCACCGCTTTTTTCGACAAAAAAGAATATTTAATATTGTATCAGAAAACACCGAAAGGCATAGCCAAATATCCGCCTATCTCGTTGACATTGCTGAACAGGAATCAAAAAACGGACCTGAAAAGAGCATTGTTTACAGCAGCCATTTCAAAATAATTATCAGATTGTTTGGTCAAGCGCTTTTTTTAAACTACTTTTGCATCCGGTTTTAAGAACAAGTTATTTCGTTTTTGTTTTGTAAAACATTCATTATCAATAAGGTATAAATATGATTTATTCTCACGAAGTACAACAGATGTGTTGTGTAAAAAAGGGAGCGGATCACGGACCTGCTCCTATCCCCGAAGAGGGAAAATGGGTAAGATCGAAGGAAGTGAAGGATATTTCCGGCTTAACCCACGGAATCGGATGGTGCGCACCGCAGCAAGGCGGTTGCAAACTGACGCTCAATGTAAAAGACGGCATCATTCAGGAAGCCCTGATTGAAACCGTTGGATGTTCCGGTATGACTCACTCTGCTGCTATGGCGGCTGAAATTCTTCCGGGTAAAACGATCCTGGAAGCGCTCAACACCGACTTGGTATGCGATGCCATCAACACCGCTATGCGCGAGTTGTTCCTGCAAATCGCTTACGGACGTACTCAATCTGCCTTTTCCGAAGGCGGTTTGGCAATAGGCGCCAGTCTTGAAGATTTGGGCAAGGGACTTCGCAGTCAGGTAGGCACCATGTTCGGCACTCTGCAAAAGGGTCCCCGCTACTTGGAAATGGCAGAAGGGTATTGCACAAGGTTAGCCTTGGACAAAAACGATGAAATCATCGGTTATGAATTTATCCATCTGGGCAAATTCATGGATATGATAAAGAAAGGCACCGACGCCAACGAAGCCTTGGAAAAAGCCAAAGGTTCCTATGGTCGTTTCAAGGAAGCCGCAAAATATATTGATCCACGTCACGAATAAAAACAGGAGGAAAATTAAAATGGCTAAAAGAGAAGTAAAATTTGAAAGTCAGGATCGCCGTATAGACAACATTTTAAAAGTGTTGAACAGTTACGGAATCAAGAGCATAGAAGAAGCAGAATCCATTTGTGACGCAAAGGGCTTGGATCCCTACAAAATTTGCGAAGAAACACAATCCATCTGTTTTGAAAATGCCAAATGGGCATACGTAGCAGGGGCAGCCATCGCCATCAAAAAAGGCACGAAGACAGCCGCAGAAGCCGCAGAAGCGATTGGTGAAGGTTTGCAATCCTTTTGCATAGCCGGTTCCGTAGCCGACGACCGCAAGGTAGGCATCGGACACGGTAATCTGGCCGCTCGCCTGCTCCGCGAAGAAACCAAGTGTTTTGCATTCCTTGCCGGACATGAGTCGTTTGCAGCAGCCGAAGGCGCCATCAAAATTGCCGAAATGGCAAACAAGGTGCGCACAGAACCGCTCAAAGTGATTTTGAACGGATTGGGCAAAGATGCAGCAAAAATCATTTCCCGCATCAACGGATTTACCTACGTGCGCACGGAATTTGACTATTACAGCGGCGAATTGAAGGTAGTAGAGACAATATCCTACTCCGACGGGCTTCGCAGCAAGGTAAAATGCTACGGCGCTGACGATGTGCGCGAAGGCGTTGCTATCATGCGCAAAGAAGGCGTGGACGTGTCCATCACAGGCAACTCCACCAACCCTACGCGCTTCCAGCATCCGGTGGCAGGCACCTACAAAAAAGAATGTATGGAAAACGGACACTCCTATTTCTCGGTAGCATCGGGCGGCGGCACAGGTCGCACCCTGCACCCCGACAACATGGCTGCCGGTCCCGCTTCCTACGGCATGACCGATACGATGGGACGTATGCACGGCGACGCTCAGTTTGCCGGCTCCTCATCCGTTCCCGCACACGTTGAAATGATGGGATTCCTCGGCATGGGCAACAACCCGATGGTGGGCGCCTCGGTGGCAGTGGCAGTAGCAGTGGCACAAGCAAAGTGACATCATTGACAGTTATAAAAAACGGAAATCGTCGTGGTTTCCGTTTTTTTTTATAACTTGCGCCTGTTTTTTAAAAATAGCATTTATGCCTCTTCAAATAGAAAATACTGATTTAAAGAAATTTATCGTGGTAGGCGACCGTGTGTTAATTAAGCCCAAATCGCCAATGGAAAAAACCAAAGGCGGATTGTTGCTGCCACCCGGCGTGCAGGAAAACGAAAATCTGCAAAGCGGTTATGTAGTGAAAGCAGGTCCGGGATACCCCATTCCGGTAATAGCCGACGACGAACCGTGGAAAAGCAAAAGCGATGAGGTGAAATATGTTCCGATTCAGCCGAAAGAAGGAGATTTAGCAATTTATATGCAAAACAACTCCCACGAGATTGTCTTCAAAGACGAAAAATACATTATCATTTCGCAATCGGCAATATTGCTGCTGATAAGGGACGAAGAACTGTTTACATAA
>JAITTD010000104.1 GCA_031287245.1 Bacteroidales bacterium | reverse complement strand
TTGTCTTTGCATAAGGCTTGAGTATTATTGTTTTGAATTTTTGAATCTCCAAAATTATATAATACTCTTGACTTATGCTTTTTCTTGCTACAAAATTACAAACATAGGAACTGCGGGACTCGAAAATGTGTAGCACCTCAAAAAAAGATATAGCCTCTGTCTCTGTAAACTGTTTTTCATTGCACGCTTGGAAATCTCGGAATTTTTATCTACTTTTGTAGGCGGGGAGATAATAAAATAAGAACGGCATTTTTGCAATTTAAAATCACTTGACCAATTTATTTATGAAAGTTTCAGAGATTACAGATGATGTGTTGCTGAAGGCTATTAAGCATCACATTTATAATCTTCTTATAGAAGAAGATGTAGAGGACAGTATTGCACCTTATTTAAGGAATGAGTGTGATATAGAAGTACCGTTTAAGGATATAAAGCCACTGTATGAAAGAATAATACAGTGGGCAAAAGTGAAGGATTAAGATTTCTTAAATCCACAAAGGGTTGACCGAATATATTTTTAAGCACGGCATTGTTCCCAAAATACCGTTGCCGCCGAGCGAAAAACCGCATATCATTGTGGTGATTCCCTGCTTCAACGAGCCGGATTTGCTTCGTTCTCTGCAATCGCTTTATGATTGCACCCCGCCGCGGTGCGCAGTGGAAGTGCTGGTGGTGGTGAACCATCCGCAAGGCGCGTCATCGGCTGTATGCCGGCAAAACGGGCAAAGCCTGCACGATGGGCGTCTGTGGGCGCAGTATCATAGCCGTCCGCGCTTGTCCTGGCATTTTCTGGATGTGCCCGATGTGCCGGTGAAGGATGCCGGCGTGGGTTTTGCTCGAAAAACGGGCATGGACGAGGCGATCTTCCGTTTCAACCTGTTGGATGCCGAAGATGGTGTGATGGCAGGCTTTGACGCCGATTCAATCTGCGATGCCAACTATCTGACCGAGTTGGAACGTGTGTTTGACCCACCGGAGGTAAACGGCGCTTCCATTTATTTTGAACATCCCGTGAGCGGGGATGATTTTCCTCCTGCCATCTATGAAGGCATTGTGCTGTATGAATTGCATCTGCGCTACCTGAACCAAGCCATGCGATACAGCGGGTTTCCATACGCATTTCACACGGTGGGGTCGTCGTTTGCGGTACGTGCGTCGGCTTATGTGAAACAGGGCGGCATGAACAAGCGAAAAGCCGGAGAAGACTTTCATTTTCTGCACAAAATCATCCCTTTGGGACATTACAAGGAAATCAATACTACACGGGTGATGCCTTCGCCAAGGATATCCGACCGTGTACCCTTTGGCACCGGAGCCGGTATCAGTCGCTGGATGCAAGACGGACACCCGGCGCTTTTCACCTATCCGCCGGAATCTTTCGAATGTTTGAAAGCGTTTTTTGAGTTAATGCACGGGTTTTACGCTTCCTCAACAGAAAAAATCAGGAATCTCTGCGAAAAATTGCCCATTTCGATGCTTGATTATCTGAACCGTAGCGAGTACCTGAATCGAATAGCCAACATTCAGCATAACAGCGCTTCGCAGGCAAGTTTTGAAAAGCATTTTTGGGCGTGGTTTGGTGGATTGCAGGTTATCAAATATCTGAATCACAGTTGCAACGGCTATTTTGAAAAACAACCTGCCAATAAAGCCGCCGCAGAGTGGATGACACGCATAACAGGACAAAGCATTTCCTGCTCTGCCAAAGAGTTGCTGTTCCTGTTCAGGGATTGGGAACGCGGAGGGCTTTCTAAAATTTAATCACTCGGGTTTCGCCCGAAAATGACGAAATGTAGGCGGTCGCTTCTTTGAGATAATACACCTGCGTCTTATTATCATCGGCAGAATACATACTTTTCAGGTCGGGATAGGCATCCAAAAGGCTCTGTTTGACTTCGCGCCTGTTGTCTTCCGTGGCAACCGCCTGTATGCGAATCCAACTTTTGTCGCCATCGAAGGCACAAATCTCGATTTTGGGATTTACCGTTATTTGCTTCACCACTTTTTTGGCTTTTCCGGTTTGGATGTAGAGTTTTCCCTCAAAAATGTGGACAGTACCAAACGGACGAACCCTCGGTTGGTCGCCTTCCATCGTGGCTATAAAATAATGTCCGCACTTTTTTAAAAAATCGTTCACTTCCTGCATTCCGCTTGCATTGCTTGCCGTTTGTGCATGGGCGCTCAGGGCGACACTTGCTGTGACCATGATACTTAAAATTGTCTTTTTCATTGCTGTTGGTGTTTTAAAAAAATCGATGCCCGTGTACGCGCTGAACTGTGAGATTTTTCATCGTCTTCCCGATAGTCAATTTCCCACTTCAATCCGCTTTGTTCCCGGGTTGTCCAGTCATACGTATAGGTATAAGTTTTTGTTTCTTCGGAATATGATCGGGTATATATTGAATAGACAGGGTTCCATCCTTTTTGTAAGGTGACATTCCATTTTCTGATTTCATTACTGTATGTACTACTGCCAATTAGGGTAACGTCGGTATCCACATACATGAACCCTGCGCTTATATCAGCATCTTCATCAATATATTTTACATATTCGAACTCAGCCACCTTTTTTCCGTCTTTATAACCATGTATTTCCAATTCTGTGAAATTTGCTGTTGCCGGGCTTACCGTTATTCCATCATCCATCATTTCAGCCAAAAGTGTAAGATTTTCAGCAGCCGGTACGGGCAAATCCAGAGTAAAACCGCCATTGGTGTATTCGCCGGACACAAAATCAATCAACGACTCAATGTCTGTTGGTAACGGTAATAATCCCTTTACAAAATCCACTTTATCTTTGTAACTTGCTCCGTCTTCAACTTGTGCCGTTATGGTGAAGAGGGGATCACTCTCACTTAGATCTTCAAATTTCCACATCAAACCACCCGGATCCTGGTTATTATGGGTCATTTTCTTCCCAGCGTCTTCAATATATGTATATATTGTGTTCCATCCTTTCTTTAAGGATACATTCCAAGTAATAGCATATTCAGTGCCTTTGATGGTTGCATCGGCAGTTGCATAAAGGAAACTGGCGTAAACATACAAATCAGCCGTTTCTTTGGAATAATCGATCAAATAGGGTAAAGGTTCACCGTTTTTTAACCCGACAAAGGCTATCCTTCCTATTTTTAGCGTTGCGGGGTTTACAGTGATGCCGGTTGTCAGATATTCCGGCGTGTAAAGATATTCGGAAGGGTAGGTTGCGGGTAGCGTCAGCGTGAATTCGCTATTGGCATATTTCCCGCTTGCCACAATCTTTTCTTCCGCGCCCTTCCATACTACCCCCTTTATCTCATCCACTAAGGCATTGTAACTTGCTCCGTTTTCCACAGTAGCCTTTATTATGGTTGTCGCGCTATCGTCGTCATCTTTTGGGTCGCACGAAGTTGTGCAGACCAGCATAGCCGCTGTCAATGCAGCAAATCCAAACTGTAAAATCCAAACTTTTTTCATTGTCTTTCTATTGATAATTCGGGCGTAAAAGTAATCAACTTTTTTTTAATAATGAATATTTGTGGCTATTTTTTTTATGTTTGCGTTTCCGATTTGGCAATGCTAATATTTTTTCAGAACTTTGCCAAAGTTTATCCAGTCAGGTTGATTAAATCTTTTTTGT
>JAITTD010000101.1 GCA_031287245.1 Bacteroidales bacterium | reverse complement strand
CATTATAAGGAATTATGAAGAGTTGTCATGATTGCGTGTGAAGGTGTTTAACAGATGCTTCATCAAGGACTCTCTTACTTCCAGATTGGGAACTTCAAGCCTGTATCGAGCATCTCCGTCAGTCATTTTTTCGTCTTTTACAGTCAGATAGCCTGTTTGGAACAATAAAGGAATATCTCCAAGCGCATCCGGATCATAACTGTCGAAAGCCGATGAATCAACAATGACAGGTTCTAATACGGTTTTGGCAAGACCTTGTTTTTTGAGCCGGTTGATCAGAAAAGTAGGCGTACCTGTTTCAAACCAGTAATTGGAAAACTTTTTGTTTTCAAAAAACATCAGCGTGGAAAACGGATTGTAAACCGATGTCTTGCCATCCCAGGTGTAGCCATCGTACATTTTGCGAATTTTTGCCAGCAAATTTTCCCTTGTCATCTCCAAACGGACTGCAGTATCGTCAATATGTTCTGAAAAATTCCGTTCCAGTTCTTCCTGGGTATAACCGCAGATGGAGGCATATTTGTCGTTTATTGTGATATCGTCGGGACTGTTTAACACCGAAAATATCGACACTTTGGCCACTTTCGTGACGCCTGTCAAAAAAATGAATTTCAGGTGGTCGTCATTGGCTTTTAGCCTTTTATAAAAACTCTGAAGAAATTTGCGAACCCCATCCGCTTCAGGTTGATTCATTGTATCCAATATGGGACTGTCATATTCGTCAATCAGCACTACTACTTTATTCCCTTCTTTGCGGTGCAAGGATTCTATCAATTCGGCAAAACAATCGGCAGCATATTCCGAAACGAGGCTGATATCGGACAGAGCAGCCTGTCGTTTCAAAAAACCGAGCATACTTCGTTCCATCTCTTCCCTGCTGCCATGCTCAATATTTGTCCAGTCTATCCGGATGACAGGGTATTGCTGTGTCCAATCCCATTTGTCATAAATATAAAGCCCTTCAAAAAGCGATTGATTGCCTTTGTAAAGTTCTCCCAACGTGCTGACAAGAAGCGACTTCCCAAAACGGCGCGGACGCGAAAGAAAAACAATATTTGAACTTGTCAGCCGGTGTATTTCTTTCGTTTTGTCCACATACAAAAACCCTTCACTGCGCAATTTTTCAAACGACTGGATGCCTATTGGTAAATTCTTCATGACTTCTGGTTTTAAAATACCTGCAAAAGTATAATGATTTTTCGGATAAATCATATTTTTTTTCATACTTATCCGCTTTTTTGTACTTTTACGGCGTTTTTCATAAACTATATTTTTGTGAAGTATCTGATTGCGGGGTTGGGAAATATTGGCAGCGAATATGCCAATACACGGCACAATGCAGGTTTCCGTATGCTGGACTATTTGGCAGCATCGGAAAATATACCTTTTGCTGATAAGCGTTATGGTTTTGTGGGCGAATACAAGTACAAAGGACGTAGCTTGATGTTGCTGAAACCCAATACATTTATGAACCTGAGTGGCGAAGCTGTCCGCTACTGGCTGCAAAAGGAAAAGATTGCCATTGACCATTTGCTGGTGTTGCTGGATGACCTTGCCTTGCCTTTCGGCACTGTTCGCCTGAAACCAAAGGGCAGTGACGGCGGGCACAACGGGTTGAAGAATATCAACGCTATGCTGGAAACGCAGGATTATGCGCGTTTGCGGTTTGGAGTAGGCAGTAATTTCCAGCAGGGCAGGCAGATCGACTATGTGCTGGGCGAATGGACGCAGGAAGAAGCACAAGCCTTGCCCGACAGACTGCCGCTCACGCTGGAAGTCATCCAAAGTTTTGTCACTGTCGGAACGGAGCGTACTATGAATTTCTTTAATAATAAATGAGTATGGGTGAGGTGGTGAGGATCGACAAATTTTTGTGGTCGGTGCGGTTGTTCAAAACCCGAAGCCTTGCAGCGGAAGCCTGCGAGAAACATCGTGTGCTGATGAACAGTATGGAAGTGAAACCCTCGCGAACGGTACGAGTGGGTGACAAACTGACCATAAAAAAGTTGCCGGTAGTGTATTCCTACGAAGTGGTGGCGCTGGTTGACAACAGACAACCGGCAGCCAAAGTGAAAGAGTACATTGCAGACGTGACGCCCCGCGAAGAACTTGACAAAGCGGAAATCAACAGAAAGACAGTCTTCGTACAGCGCGACCGGGGCACAGGACGTCCCACCAAGAAAGAACGACGAAGCATCGAATCTGTCATGATTAATTATCACAGTATATAATATTAATGTATTAAGATGGAACTTTTCATCATTTTGGGATTGATTTTATTGAATGGCGCTTTTTCTATGGCGGAGATGGCGACAATATCCACCCGTAAATCAAAGTTGGAGGTGGAGGCAGACAAAGGGAATAAAAAATCCCGAAATTTGCTGGAAACCATTGAGCATCCCGAACATTTCCTGTCCACTATTCAGGTGTGGATTACGCTGATAGGCATCCTGACCGGTATTTTTTCGGGCGCCAATATAAAAGCCGATTTAAACGCTTTTTTTCAGAAGTTTGAGTTGCTGGCATCTGTCAGTAATCTCCTTTCCACCATTGTTGTAGTGATGGTGGTTACTTATTTCACGCTGGTAATAGGGGAATTGGTGCCAAAGCAAATCGGCTTGACGCAGCCCGAGCGGATAGCCAAGTCAATGTTGCCTGTCATGAAACTGTTGAGCAAATTAATGTTCCCGTTCATCTGGCTATTATCGGTTTCAACGAAAGGAATCGTGCGAATTTTTCACATCCGACAGCAGAATACCCTTGTAACGGAGGAAGAAATCAAAGCCATCATTGAGGAAAGCGCCGAACATGGAGGTATTGACCCAGCCGAACAGGAAATGATTGAACGGGTGTTCCTTCTGGACGACCGCAACATCACCTCTATCATGACGCATCGCAGCAATATCGCGTGGTTGAATGTACAATCATCTGTTGCCGAGCAGCAGGCTTACATCCGAGAGCATCCCTTTTCGGTCTATCCGGTTTGCGACGGCAACATTGATATGGTGCAGGGTTTTGTGCGCAACCGCGACCTTTTTGCCTTGCAAGACGGCAAACCGCTGCTTGACCTTTGTCATTCGGGCTTGTTTGTTCCCGAAAACAATTCCATTTACACGGTCATGGATTTGTTCAAGAAAACCGGTACGCACGTAGGCTTTGTGGTGGACGAGTACGGCTCGTTGCAGGGAATGGTGACATTGAACGACCTCTTTGAGGCAATTGTAGGCGATATGCCCGAAGTGGGGACGGAGAAAAACGAAGAGATCATTCTCCGCGAAGACGGCAGCTATTGGGTGGACGCGCAAATTCGGTTCTACGATTTCCTGGATTATTTTGAGTGCGAACAAATATCCACCACCTTTGACACTTTGGCAGGTTTTATCTTGCATCAACTGGAACACATCCCCGAATCGGGCGAACAATTGGAGTGGAAATCTTTCCTTTTTGAGATAGCAGATATGGACGGACAGCGGATAGACAAAGTATTGGTAAAATATTCTCCGCAAATAACCGAATAAAATTCATTTTTGGTACAATATTTGCTGTGAAAACAAACGAAAATAATTTTTAATCGCAAAAAAAATAATAAGTAAAAATAAAAATGACAAAGATTAAAGTAGGTATCAATGGTTTCGGGCGCATCGGACGTATGGTTTTCCGCGCCGCAGTTTACAACTTCAACAACGACATTGAAATTGTAGGGATAAATGACTTGTTAGCAGCCGATTATTTGGCATATATGCTAAAATACGATTCCGTTCACGGACACTTCAAAGGCGAAGTATCCGTTGATGGTAACAATTTGGTAGTCAATGGCAACAAAATTCGCCTGACAGCCGAAAAAGACCCTGCTAACCTGAAATGGAATGAAGTAGGCGCGCAGGTGGTAGTAGAATCAACAGGGTTCTTCCTTGATGACGCCACCGCTCGCAAACACATCGAAGCAGGCGCAAAGAAAGTAATCATGTCGGCTCCTTCAAAAGACAGCACCCCGATGTTCGTTTATGGTGTAAACAGCGACAAATATGCCGGTCAGGAAATTATCTCAAATGCTTCGTGCACAACGAACTGTTTGGCTCCTATTGCCAAAGTATTGAATGACAAATTCGGTATCGTAAAAGGCTTAATGACCACAGTTCATGCTGCTACCGCAACTCAAAAAACGGTGGACGGCCCTTCGCAGAAAGACTGGCGTGGCGGTCGTGGAATTTTGGAAAACATCATTCCCTCATCAACCGGCGCTGCAAAGGCTGTAGGCGTAGTACTTCCCGAATTGAAAGGCAAACTGACTGGTATGTCAATGCGCGTTCCCAGTTCAGACGTTTCTGTTGTCGATTTGACAGTAGTTCTTGACAAGCCTGCAACACAAGAAGATATTAACAAAGTGATGAAAGCCGCTTCGGAAGGCGAATTGAAAGGCGTTCTCGGTTATACCGAAGAAGCAGTAGTATCAACAGATTTCCGCGGTTGCCCGTTGACATCTATCTATGATGCAAAAGCCGGTATATCTTTGGATGCAAACTTCGCAAAAATCGTATCATGGTACGATAACGAGTGGGGCTATTCCAACAAAGTACTCGAAATGGTTCGCGTAGTGGCAAAATAAGTGTAAATCACGCAAGTAAATACGAAAAGAGGTGATTGGATTTAATTCATAACCTCTTTTTTTTTGCCAATAGCCCAAATAATTCTCCACCCAAAAAATCGTAACCAAATCGTAACCGTATCTTATAAAATCCGTAATCATTCCTCTCTACTTTTGCACGATGAAAGATTCGATAATTTTGAATTTATGAAACATACGGAAAAGGAATTACAAGCGCTCAAAGAAGAAGTGAGCCAGATGTGGAAATTGGTGCTTTCGCAACTTGAAAAAGCCAAGCAGGCGTTTTTGAGCGGCGATGTGGAAATGGCGCGTGAAATTGCCAGCCGCGAAAAACGGGTGGATGCTTTTGAACTGAAAATCGACAGCGATTGCGAAAACTACATTGCCTTATACAGCCCTGTGGCGATCGATTTGCGGTTGGTTTTGTCGTTAATCAAAATAAGCATTACCCTCGAACGCATCGGCGACTTTGCAGAAAGCATTGCCCGGCACGTCATAAGCGGTGAATGCAGTCCATTAGACCCGCAGTTGGTGGAAGATTTGCAGATGGAAAAAATGTTCGACACGCTTATCAGCATGTTGTCCGACAGTTTTGTCGCCCTCGAATCGGAAAATACCAAAATATCGGGGAAAATCCTGTCGAAAGACGACGAAATTGATGCACTCTATCACGGTTCCTTAGATGTTTTGACTAACTATACGCAGCAAAATCCGGCTTTTATTCGCTGTGGATTGAAAACTTTCCTGCTTATCCGCAAACTCGAACGGATTGGCGACCATTGCAGCAATATTGTGGAAGAAATTGTTTTCTACGTGGACGCCAAAGTTTTAAAACACAACGGGAAAATTTGATTATCTTTGCAGCATGAACACGAATAAAAACATTTCGCAAAAAATCCTCATCGTGGATGACGAACCCGTCATTTGCGAAGTGCTTGAGTTCAACCTTGCCAACGAAGGCTACGAGATTACCTGCGCCCACTCGGCGGAAGACGCTTTGCAAAAACTCACGCCCGACTGTTCCCTTATCCTTTTGGATGTGATGATGGGCGGCATGTCGGGATACAAGCTGACTGAAAAATTGCGGCAGAAGAAAAATCAAATTCCCATCATTTTTTTGACGGCGAAAGATACCGAAAACGATATGCTGACCGGATTTTCCGTTGGCGGAGACGATTATATTTCCAAACCTTTTTCGATAAAAGAGGTGATTGCCCGCGT
>JAITTD010000059.1 GCA_031287245.1 Bacteroidales bacterium | reverse complement strand
TCGATTTGCTCGGTGAAGCAGGCGCCGCCGTGTCCCCAATAGACTTTGCTGCGGGTTTCCGCCGTTTGCAGGATGCGTTTGTAGAAATCCAACTGCGGCTTCATCCAGTCAAAGTCGCCGCTCCGCAGCATCGGGAAATACACCAGACGCTGATTTTGCGCGGTGAATGTGCCGCCGCCCCAAGCGCGAAAATCGGGGGTGAAAGGCGTACTTTCTTTGATGAAGGAAGGGTCGTAAGTGAACAGTCCGCCGTTGAATTTGGTGGGATATTCGCCGTAAGCGTTGCAAGCCAGCATATAGCGGAACAAGGCATAGTTGCGACTCAGTTCAAAACCTTTGTCCGTGCCGTCACGCGAAGTGATGCGGATGAAACTGCGGTCTTGAAACGCTTTCCACCAAGCCTGATTCTTCTTTTTATCGCCGGCGAGCGGTTTATTCAAAGCAGTTTTCCATGCGGCAATATTGTCGGTTTGTTCGGTATGCAGTTGGATGTTCAAATTCCATTGTTTCAGCGGCTTTTCGCTTTCGAGTTTCCATGCTTTGTAGTCCGTTTGCTGATAGGTTCCCGTGCTTGTTCCTGCCGGTTTGAACCCTTTGGCTTCCAGTATTCCACCGAAAGTCAGGTTTTTCAACGGGTCGAACAATTGGTCTTTTACGCTTTCGAGGCTTTGCTGTTTCGCGGTAATATCAAACATGGTTTCGCCTTCGTTGCGATGATAAAACAGGATCCGGTTGCCTTCGTAAGCCACCTCGTCCTTTTTGGTAAACACGCCTTCCGGCAATGCGCCCCGCCAGGAACTTTGGATGCCTTCGCCCTTGCGCATCAACCGGTCTTGGTAGCGCCAGTTTTCGTAGAAGATGCTCGCCGCCAAGTTCCGGTTGCCCGACACTTCCACATGGACGACCGGATGGAAAACATCCACCCACACGCGAATATCGGCAGACAGGTCGCCGTTTTTGCCGCTAATCAGCACACAACCCTCGTTCAGGTTTAATTCCTGACGAAAAGTGCCCCCCTCAAACGGATTCGGCGACAGTTGAATCCGCACACGACCCTGCTTGAGTTGGGTGTTGTTTTCATCGAAAGTGCCGCTTTGGGCGATGTAAAACAAGACGTCGCCCTTTTCCACCCACACGTTAAGGCCGATGTCGCCGCCGCCGCAGGGCATGGATTCGGATGAGTTTTTACTTGGCGTGTCCCACACTAAATTGTAATTCGGCGCCGCCGGGAGTTGGTGTTGCTTGGTTTGTCCTTCTGCCGAAAAAACAGCAAGAACAAATACGAGCATGAAAATACTGATTTTTAAAATGTTCATTGTGATAATTATTTTATTATTTCAAAACGATTCAATGTTGCGGGTACGTTCTAAACTGCGACTGTTTCTGATTTCAGCAATTATCTCTTCAGCAGATTTTTCGACAATAAAATCACCTTTAGGCATTATGCTGTCTAATTTATTGTTCGATACTCTTTTTATTGTTTTTACAAAAGCCACAGACCTGAAAAATTCTTCTACAAAAGAAGTGTCGTCATTGTCAATTTCCAACTCCAATTGATACGTCATACTTTTTTTATTTAATGATGCAAAAGTAGATGAAAATTCCGAGATTTCCAAGCGCGTAACTTTTCTCTACTAAAAAACTTTTTCGGGTATTAGTTGTTCCCGCTCCATATCCTTTTAATCGTTTCTTCCTGATTTTTTCCATCAGCGCAGGTGGCGCTACTGTTGGCGCGATAGAAAGGCTTGCGGTCTGTGGCAGCGTTGGTGGGAATGCAGCCGGGCATTTGAAGGTAGCCGCAGAGGTCGTTGTTGGCGAGCCAACCGACTGCATATTCCAGCCAACCGTTACGGTCAGCCTCCGCTAAATTCGTAAACCATGAGATTTCATCCCATCCCCACGTCGAGTAATCAGTCCCGTAAACGCCGGGGTGGTTGGTGGTGACGCCGTCATTGTCAAACTCCACAAGGTAAAGTCCCCGGTCGGAACTCCATCCGCTGGGCGAAATGCCACCCTTGGTGTTGCAATACCGGGAGTCGGCAATGCCTACCCGCAGGATACACTTATGCGGCTCATGAATGACTTCCTCCACGAGCATGGGACCGGACGTAAAATCGAGAAGCAACTTCCCGTCAGCATAGATTTCGCCCCATGCGGCGGTATGCCCGTCGCAGATAACTGTTCCCCGCCGGGCATAGGTTTTTGCCGCCAGCCTTACTTTTTCGAGCAGGGATGCAAATGCCGCAAGGTTGGTATCGAACTTCCCGATTAGCATTATCTGCCCCCAGTGGATGGCTTCAATGCCTGTTTTCATGTATTCAACAGCCATGTAGTAGAATAGCAACTGCGTTTCCTGCCGGGTGATATCCGGAATAGCGGTCCCGTCCATTAACCAGCGCATCATCTGTGAACTCGCAATGTCATCGTACCTGAAATTACGGTTTTCCACGGGCAGGCCGAACGCCTCGAACACCCAGCCGGGAATGGCTATTTGGTCAACCTGTTTAGAAACAATTTCAAAAATGCAGCTTTGGAAAACCAAATCAGGGTCAAGTTGGTGCATCGCCTTCATCTTTGCCTCGGCATAGCCCAGCACGGCAGGGTTGAATGTTTGCGGCTCGGCTGCCCAGCAGGCAATTGCCCGCCCGATAAACTTAGCCCCGACATTGCGCACCATTCGGGCGTTGTCGTCCCAATCGGTCAATGTTTTTCCCTCACCCAAAAAGCCAAGTTGCGTGATGGCGCGTGAGAGGTAACTTTGCAGCACATTACGCGGAATCACGCCGTCGGAAAACTGGTAGCTGCGCTCAAAGGAATAACCCGCCTGCGCTACGTGAATCACCACATCGGCCATCCCCTCGGCGGACAGGGTAACGTCCGCCTCGCGCTGCGGGTTAGGGTTCGCAGTAACGGTGATGCTGACCGATGGAATGTCTCCATTGATGCACGTGACCGCACACCAGTCCGGTGCGCTTGATGCCGCCGTAAGCGCCTTGTGTCCCGTAACCGACACCGAAAAGGTCTGCCTGCCCGTCATGCTGCCCGTGAAACTCAGCGACAGATATTCCGCTGCTACCTTGATTTCCGGAAACACGGCAACATCCACCGTTACGGCAACGCTTGCATTTGTACTGACAAGGGCTAAAGCCATTGCACAACTAAAAAAATACTTCAACTTTTGCATCATAAACAAAATAATAAAGGGGATAATCAATGCAAATATAGGCAATTTTTCTATCTTTTCTATCAAGCCAACATTCGCATGAATCAAAAAACTTTTAAATTACTCACTACACTCTATATTAAACACTTCCGATGGGCTTGTTCTCTTCAAAGCCATCAGATTAACATCTTTTCCTACCCTAATTCCGTATGCCGACAATGCCGTTTCTACCGTTTGACAGGCTAATTCCGCATGGTTGTTGTCTTTGCTCAGGTGGCACAGCCAAATGTTTTTGAGGTGAGGTTCAAAATGCTGTGCGAGGAATTCTGCTGTTTCTCTATTGCTGAGGTGTCCGGTAGGTCCTGAAATTCGTTGTTTCAGAAAATCAGGATATTTGCCTTGGCTGAGCATCTCTTCGTCGTAATTGGCTTCCACAATCAGATGATTGCTTTGGCAGATGTATTTGGCTACGGTTTCCGTAATATGCCCAAGGTCTGTGACAAGAGTAAACCGCTGTTTCTTATGGACAATGTGGAAGCCTACATTATCCGTTCCGTCGTGAGGGACATCAAAAGGCGTCACCGTGAAATCCCGCCATTCAAAGGGAACCTCTTTTTTTATGTAACGGCGGGATGTATATAGCGGTTTGCCGATATATCGGTTTTTAGCGATCCCTTCGTGTACGGCTTCGGTCGCATAAACGGGTATTCCGTATTTCTCGCCCAGACAGGCAACCGTTTTGATATGGTCGGAGTGATCGTGGGTGACAAAAATCGCCCATATCTTCTGAAAATCAATGCCATTTGCTTTCAATACCTTTTTCACGGTTTTAATACCTACGCCTGCATCAATCAGCATGCCATATTCGTCGGTTCCCAAAAAATAACAATTACCACTACTTCCGCTTCCCAAGCATAAAAATTTCATACATTTTTTTATTGGTTGATTCGGCAAAAATACACATTATTTGGTGTAAATTCGCAAAAAAAGCATTTTCGTTGAGGCAAAAAGCATTTTCATTGAGGCAAAAATACGCATTAATTGTGTAATTTACCATCTACATTTCAATACTCAAAACGATTTTGGAACGAAAATTGCAGGCATAAAATGAAAAATTGATTGAGCAGTCAATGCGATACTTTGTTTGTATTCTATGTGTGATTCAACTGTCGGTGTTCTGTTCGTTTGCGCAGCAACGGATAAGGCATGAGGCCACCATTGCGGGCATGAAAGTGGAGAAGAACGGCGATACGGTTTATTTTGCTTCCATACAGGAGGTGCAGATAGCGACAAAGCGCGTTTTCAAAAGCAAGGCGGATGAACGGGCGTTCTGGCGACTGGTGCATAATGTGAAAAAAGCCTATCCTTATGCCAAACTGGCAGGTGTGAAATTGCAGGAATTGAATGAGCAGTATGTAGAGATAGAAAGCAAGAAAAAGAGAAAAGAGTATGCCCAAAAGGTGGAAGATGAATTGAAGGCTGAGTTTGAGGGCGAATTGCGCAAACTGACCATTTCGCAGGGGCGTATTCTGTTGCGTTTGGTGGACAGGGAAACGGGAAGCACCACGTATGAGATAGTGAAAGATTTCAGAGGAGGCATTTCAGCCGTTTTTTGGCAAACCATCGCCAAACTGTTCGG
>JAITTD010000055.1 GCA_031287245.1 Bacteroidales bacterium | reverse complement strand
CCTGCAAGCGACATTACCTGCTTCAATCAGGAAGGCATCAATTGGGACGGCAAACCCGTCACGTTTGAGGTGAATGTCCCTGAAAACAAAGTACAGGCTTTGTGGTGCGGATTGCAAATTCCGGAAACCGTCCGCGCAGGCAAATATACCGGCAGTGTAACCGTTTCTGCGGAAGGTGCGGAGCCGCAAGTGGTGGATGTCGTGATTCATACCGGCAAGGAAGTTTTGGCAGATAAGGGCGACGGCGATTTATGGCGACATGCCCGGCTGCGGTGGTTAAACTCCACCATTGGCACGGACAGTCAGCCCATGCCGCCCTACGATAAAATGCAAGTCAGCGAAAATAAAATCACCGCTACCGGAAAAACGGTTTTTGTCGGTCAAAACGGCTTGCCGCAATCCATTGAAATCAACAGTCAAAAGATACTTGCCGAACCAATAACATTTGTTGTAGAAACGAATAACGGGCAAACCGCTTTTTTCGCCGATGATGTGCAAATCGAACAGGTGGCGGACGGATTGGTGCGTTGGAAAGCCTCATCCAAACAAAACGGATTGAACTTTGATTGCGAAGCATTGATGGAATATGACGGAACCCTGCGTTACAACGTCAAACTGTCTTCCGATACGGAAATACAGGTAAAAGACATCCGCTTAGTAACCCCCTATACCGTTGAGGCATCGGAATATTTTATGGGTATAGGATTCAAAGGGGGCTACCGTCCGGCGAATTATTCATGGGATTGGAAAGGTCCTTATGACAGCTATTGGACAGGCGGTTACCGGGCGGGATTGCATGTGGAATTTCGAGGAGGCGCCTACCATGGACCGATGATGAACTTATACCACCCTGCCCCGCCGAAAACCTGGGCAAACGACGGAAAGGGAAACATTCGCCTCAACGGAACTTCCGTCATTGCATCAACGGGAAACAACACGGTGTCAAACGTTCCCCTGGATTTTGAATTTGCCTTGTTGGTAACGCCCGTCAAACCGCTGAATCCGGCAAAGCATTTCTCCGAAAAGTATTATCATGCTTTTCATACCAATGATGAAACCTTTGCCCAAGCCATAGCGGACGGGGCGAATATCATCAATATCCATCATGCCAATAACTTGAATCAGTATATCAACTATCCGTTTCTCAAACAGGAAGCTTGGAAAGATTTTATCCGCGAGCAACATACCAACAACCGGAAAGTAAAACTCTATTATACCGTTCGGGAAGTGACCGCCTGCGTGGCGGAAATTCACGCCCTGAAAAGCCTGAATCACGAGATATTCATTTCCGGCGGAGGACTCGGTTTATCCTGGTGCACAGAGCATTTGATAGACGATTACCAACCGGCCTGGTACACCGAACTGCCGAATCAAGACCACGATGCAGCCATTGTGTTGAGTGGTTTTTCCCGCTGGATAAACTACTATCTCGAAGGTTTGCGCTGGATGTTTGAAAATTACGAAATGGACGGCATCTATATGGACGATGTTTCGTTTGACCGCGAAGTGCTGAAACGCATCCGTAAAATTATGGCTGAATATCGCCCCGGCGCAATGATAGACCTCCACTCGAACACCGGTTTTTCCGTAGGAGCCGCCAATCAATATACCGACTTTTTCCCGTATGTGGACAGACTGTGGTTTGGCGAAGGTTTTCACTACAATAAGATGACGCCTGACGAGTGGTTCGTTACAAGTTCCGGCATTCCTTTCGGACAGATGAGCGATATGCTTCAAGGTGGCGGCAACCGTTTTCTGGGTATGCTGTATGGAGCCACTGCCCGACATTCATGGGAATGTGAGCCGCCCCCATCGCCCGCTCCCGTATGGAAGGTTTGGAACTCGTTCGGAATCGAAGAGGCGGAAATGATTGGCTACTGGGACAAAACCTGTCCCGTCAAGACCAATCACCCGAATGTAAAGGCAACGGTTTATGTCCGCGAAGGCAAAACGCTGATAAGCATCGGTAATTTCGACGAGAAAGACCAACAAATCCGCCTGTCATTCGATTGGAAAAAGTTGGGGCTTGACCCGTCAAAAGCGGTATTGGAAGCGCCTTTGGTGGAGGATTTTCAAAAGGAACAGACGTTTAAAACGGATGAAACCATTCCTGTGAAAAGCAAAGAGGGGTGGCTGTTGATGTTGAAAAATCAATAAAGTAATGAAACATTTAAGCTTACACCTTTGCTATATTCGGCTTTTCCAATCCGTAAGATTTCCGTTTGTCTTCGTGTTTCAGCAGAAGGGCAAATACGATAGCCAATATGCCGAAACAGGCAAAAATCAGCATCGGAATGGTGTAATTGTAGAGCGATACGGTGCTGGTTGCGCCATCTACCACTTTGTCCACCGTGCCGATGATGCAGTATTTGTCCCTGACGTAGCCTATCAAAAGCGGCACGCCCATCAATCCCCAGTTTTGCACCCAGAATGTCATCGCATACGCAGTGCCCAGCTGTTTTTCGGGGATAATCTTTGCCACTGAGGGCCACATAGCCGATGGCACCAGTGAAAAGGCTATACCCAGCACCATCACTAAGCCAATAGCCATATAGAGTTTGTCGAGCGAGGGAATCGAAAACAACAGATGCACCACCACTAACAGGCAGGAGCCAATCAGCATAATTGTTGCGCCTTTGCCGCGTTTGTCGTACAAACTGCCGAAAAACGGTGTCAGCAAAAGAGCGCTTGCCGGAAGCAGCGCCGGAATCCAACCGGCTAAACTGTCGGGAATGTCAAATTTCTGGCTTATCAGTTTCACCGCAAACTTGATGAAAGGAAACACCGCCGAATAGAACAGCACGCATAAAACGGTGATATACCAGAAAGCGCGGTTTTTTGCGATGCTCACAATATCGGAGAACTTGAAATTATCGGAATTGTCCGTTCCTGCTGCGGCGTCTTCCGCATCCAAACGGCGGTCGAACATAGTGAAAACGATGAACACCAGCAATCCCAAGCAAAGAAAGAAAAGAGCCACGATGACGGGCGCACTCAGGTTGCCCGCAGCCTTTACCAGCGGAATGGGCGTGAACATAGCCAGCGCTGTGCCGATGCGCCCTGTTGAGGTGTTCAATCCGATAGCCAGCGCCATTTCCTTGCCTCGAAACCATCGCACCACCGCCTTGTTGGCAGCAATACCGAACATTTCGCAGCCCACGCCAAAGATGGCGAATCCCAATCCGGAAACCACTGCCGATTTGGCGTGTGGCGCCAGCAATTCCCAACTGCCCATGTGGATGCTGAACTGTCCTTCTACGTGACCGGAAATGCCCCAATATTTGAGCAATGCGCCTGCAATCATGATGGAAATGGCTAAAATACCGGTGAAACGGGTGCCCATCTTGTCGAGAATCATACCACTAAACACTAACATCAGCAGGAAAACATTGAACCATCCGTATCCACTGGTGAAAAAACCATAATCGGTGCCGCTCCACCCCAAATTGGCTTGAAGCCGTTCTTCCAGAGGAGCCATCGCGTCGGTGAGGTAATACATGCAAAGCATGGTGAAAGACACAAGAGCAAGTACCAACCACCGCGCCCATCTTGAATCCCGTAAATTATTTATCATAAATTAAATTGATTAATTTTGGAGACAAAAATACTGAAAAAATCTTTTTGAAAAAATCTTTTTTGTTATTCGCAAAAAATCTTTCATTTTTTCGCACTCCATTCTTTTATTTTATAAATCACTATATGGTATTTTTTTAAACAATTTTTCTGCTCTAAAAATGTCTTTATTCGTCACAAATAACCTAAAAACTCTATCATCTTTTTTACTATAGTCTGGCATATCATTTTGAATGATTTTTATTCCATTCAATTCAAGAATACTCCTGTATTCATTCATCTTTTCTATTGATCTTGTTATTATTATTAAATGCCAATGCTCTTCATTGATAATATAATTTTTATAATATTTAATAGCATCATCTATATCGTATGTTGAATATATTGGATCATCATCATTTCCTCTTTCCGTATAATAAATTTTCCAATTGCCCTCAAC
>JAITTD010000021.1 GCA_031287245.1 Bacteroidales bacterium | reverse complement strand
TTGAGCGCCCTGAAAAGCGTCGTTGTATCCTCATTCTCATTCAATGTTTCAAGAATTGCTCCCAATAATGCGAGAGTTGCAGGATTGTATCTCCATGCCAAGCGTTTAGATTGATTAAGTTGTTCAAGTGTCAGTTCTTTGAATAATACTAACAGTCGCGTACAAATCTCATCTGGCATGGCATCAGGAATATTTTTAAAGAAGCGAAGGCAGTCCAATAATTGCAGTACAGGAATGTTCTCTTTGGTAATTGTATTGGATTGAATTAAAAAGTTAATCCGGTAATTCCCACGGATAACCGGTTTTTTTTCTTTCCTTGTAGCAATTTGCAAAACAACAGGCACTTGGCTTGTCAGTCCAAATTTATTAAAAACAGAATAGCCTGTGAGGTATCCGGTTGTTTTGCCGTTTTTCTCAATCAAATCTTTCACTATCTGGAATGTATCGGGAGGAAGTTCCCCAAATTTGCTCGTTTGCGGTTTATAAAAACGTCCTTTGGATAAACGGCGAATTTGTCCTGCTGCCACCATGTTATTCAAAACCTTGGTAACACTGTTTTGTTTTTCTACCGGCAATGGAAAATTATCTGCGGTGAAAACGAAACCCAATGCGAAGCGATCGATAATATTTCTTATTATATCAGTCATTTGATATTTTTATTTCCGACTGCAAAGATAATATTTTTTCAGGTTTTCTCCCGAAAAAACATGAAAAAAGTTTTGAACATACTTATTTATATTATGATATTCAGCAAATTAAATTTACCGCATATTTGATAAATTTGAAAACATTGCCTTATCAGGTACTATATTTATTAAGTTTTTTACATCTATATACCACTCACTTACCGAAGCAAACCCCTACAATACATCCAAAGTGAACATTTATTTTTGGTATATACATTGACATATATACCTTAACACGGTAGCATACTATTACGAAAAGGTAGAGAGAAACTGTAGGAATGGTCACGGGAGAATGGTTAAATGGCAGTGCACCCTTTCAATATTTACTTGCATTGAAATCACCGTTCAGAGATTGTTTCAGTTCCTGTTCAAAGCCCTTGAATTTTTCCGATTCAAATTCGGAATAATTCATCTGTTTGCAGATATGGATGAGTTTTTTGAAATAATCCATCACCTCCGTAAAGTTGGTAAACTCAAATTGGCTGCGGCAGATGTCGATGATCAGTTCTACCATATACTTTTGCCGTTCTATGGGCGTTACAGCATCAATCACATCAAAGGCGTCCTGTTGAAGAATCACAAAATCAATCAGTTCCGATTTCCAGAAAGTTACGTGATAATCAACCGGAACGCCGTCATCACCGAGTATGTTGATTTGTTCGGCTATCTCTTTGCCGCGCTGCATCCGCGTTTTCAGTTCGTTTACTTTGTCAATCCAGTTGGGGGCGATTCGTTGTGCGATATATTCCGCAAATTCGGGATATTCCAAGTATTTTGAATAACTGTCGATAGGATTCACTGCCGGATAGCGTTTTTTGTCGGCTCTGTCCTGCTCCAAAGCGAAGAAACAGCGTGCCACCTTCTTGGTGTTCTCGGTAACAGGTTCTTTCAGGTTTCCTCCTGCGGGCGACACTGTGCCGATGAAGGTAATAGAGCCGGTTTGTCCGTTTGCCAGTTCCACATAACCGGCGCGTCCGTAGAAGTTGGAGATGATAGCCGACAAGTCCATCGGGAAGGCATCCGGACCGGGCAGTTCCTCCAAACGGTTGGACATTTCGCGCAAAGCCTGCGCCCAACGCGATGTGGAATCTGCCATCAGCAGCACTTTCAGCCCCATGCTTCGGTAATATTCGGCAATGGTCATGGCGGTATAAACTGAGGCTTCGCGCGCTGCTACCGGCATATTGGAAGTGTTGGCGATGATAATAGTCCGTTCCATCAGTTTACGCCCTGTATGCGGGTCAACGAGATGCGGAAACTCGGCAAAAATCTCTACGACCTCATTGGCGCGTTCACCGCAGGCAGCCATAATCACGATGTCGGCTTCGGCTTGCTTCGAAATGGCGTGTTGCAGCACGGTTTTACCTGTCCCGAAAGGTCCCGGTATGAAGCCTGTGCCGCCTTCGACAATGGGATTGGCAATGTCGATAATGCGGACGCCCGTTTCCAGTAATTTGAACGGTCGGGGCTTGGACTGATAGGCTTTTATCGCCTTGCGCACGGGGACCCGCTGCATCATATCCAGTTCGATATCGTTGCCTTGGAGGTCGGTCAGTGTCGCCACTTTGTCGCTTACGGTATATTGTCCGGCAGGCGCTACCCGTTTGACGGTGTATCTGCCTTCAAAAACGAATGGCACCATAATTTTGTGAGGTTGCGAATTTTCATCCACTTCGCCCAACCAACTACCGGCTTCCACAAGGTCGCCGACTTGCGCCAGAGGCTTGAACTCCCACCGTTTTTCCGTATCTAAGGGGAAGGTATAGTCGCCACGTTTCAGGAAAACGCCTTCCATCTTGTCGAGGTCGTTCTGCAAACCGTCATAGTTGCGCGAGAGCATACCCGGTCCGAGCGTCACTTGAAGCAAATGCCCTGCAAACTCGGCTTCCGCGCCTACTTTCAAGCCTCGCGTACTCTCATACACCTGCACGTAGGCATATTTTCCTATCACCTTAATGATTTCAGCCATCAACCGGTCGCCACCCGTTGCGATGTAGCAGATTTCGTTCTGCAACACCGGTCCGTCCACCTCGATGGTCACTAAATTCGATACAACTCCTGTTACAATTCCTTTTGTAATTGGCATGATTTTAAATTTTATTTACGGTTCCTTTATTTACAACGGTGTTTTTCAGTCCATCCATCCATTCGCGGAACAGTTTTCGTCCGTTTTCTCTGTCGAGAGAAGCCCAGCGCTCCACTATTTCCACTTTGACCAAGCAGGCAAACACCCTTTCGATGCTGAAATATTTGAAAAATGCCTTATCGTCAAGCCATTGCCAACGAAGCAGGTCGGTTTTTCGCTCGCGTTCGTAGAGGTCGGTTTCGTCGGATATGCGCTGCACTTCAGCGAGATAGTTGAAAGTGCCTGTCAACCCGAAATCGCGTTGAGAGGAAGTGCGGACTGAGGTTGCCACTTCGTTTTCGCCCACAACGCCCGTCAAAGCGGTGTTGTGGCGGCGGCAGGCATATCCTGCAAGGATATTGTTCATGTCTAAATTCAACTCAAACCAATCGGAAATCAGTTTGTTGCCGCAGCCCATCGCCCACCGGTAGTACAATTCCGTCAAACGGTTCTCCCACAACAGCTCGTCGGTGTGCTGAGCCTGCGCATATTCCTCCATAAAAACCTTGAAATAAGGCGGCAACTTAGCGAAACGGTTTGCGCCCTCGCTGTCTTCGCGAAGCAAAACCAAACCGTCTTCCAACTCTTCGCGGGTGAGATTGCCGCGTTCATCGTGCGCTGCATCCTTGTTTTTCAGATAACGCAGAAGATTGTCGTTGTCAAATCGAGTGAAATACAAGTCAATCAGCCGTTGGTCGTTTTTTGATAATACTGATTGCAGTTCTGTTCTGAACGCAGCAACAGCGATGCCCGATTTAACATCGTCGAACCCGATTTCGGGCAAACCTGCTATCAGACAGTAATAATTCATCGGGCGGGAAATAACATTTTGATTAATTGCGGGCGAAGAAATTCCGAGAAATATGCCATAAATTCGTCTTCGCCGAACTGCACCTTGTAAGTGCCGTCAGCCGGAAGGATAGCAAATCCCGTTTTGACGCCGTTCACCTGTTCTATCTTCACGCCATTGTCAAGCAGATTTTTGGCTTTTTGCGCAAAATACTCCGTCAACTGCTCGGCGGCGGCGGTCTGTATCACCGCATTCCCCTTGCTTGCCCACTCCACAGCCAGCGAAAGCGCCAGTTGCCGCAGCCATTCCGCATCGCCGACAACGTTTTTTACGGAGGCGTCAATAACAGAGCCATTCAGCAGATTGACGATTTCCGATTTCAACGCTTCTACGGCACGTCGTGCATACAGTTGCAACTCCGATTGGGTGTTCGCAGTCAAGTCTTCAGCGGCTTTGCGGGCGTCGGCAACAATTTTCTCTGCCTGCTGCTGCGCCTGTTGAATGATGTCAGCCTCCTGCAATCGGGCGTTTTCAATCACCTGCTGCGCCTTCGCCTGTCCTTTTTCAACGCCTTCGCGGTATATTTTCTCTGTAATTTCTTGAACCTTATTATCCATATTCATAATATTTTATGTGTGGTGTCAGCGACCAAAATATCCGTATTAATACGGTTGGCAAGATACAACGTTTTTTTGAAAATACAAAGTTTTTTTGAAGACCTTCGGGCTGGAGTTTAAAGTTTCGGGTTTTGAGTTTAAGGTTTAAAGTTTTGAGTTCGAAACTCGAAACACAAAACTCGAAACACGAAACATTCTCTTTTCGCCCGAATGGGCGGGATTTTCATAACCGCAGGTCATCGACCTGCGGCAGAAGCCCCCGCCCTAACGGGGATATTCGCTTGTCCGTAGGACATTCATATCAATAGAAATAAATCTCAATATCACCTCAATTCCCCGTTAGGGGATACATAAATTGATACGTTTATTGATTGACGACTCCTTAGCCAGTTCAACAGTAATTTGAAAATATCGAAATATCATCTACTTTTGCTAAAATTTTTACCTGTGATGAATACCTTTGCAAAAGTGCTTGCAATAGCGGATTTCAATTATCCGCTTCCCGACCATCGCATTGCGGGATACCCTTTGCCGGAACGCGACCAGTCCAAACTGCTGGTGTATAAAAATGGCGTTATCACCCATGACTGCTTTGAGCGTTTATCCGACTATATCAGCAAGGATGATTTGATGGTTTTCAACAATACCCGTGTCATCAGAGCGCGGATGGAGATGGAAAAGGAAACAGGTGCAAGAATTGAGATTTTCTGCCTCGAACCTCACGATCCGGTTGAATATCAATCCTCCTTTTCGCAAACCGAAAGTTGCCAATGGAAATGCTTGATTGGCAATCAAAAAAAATGGAAATCAGGCGTTTTGCACAAAGATATTTCGGTGGATGGAAAACCAATCAGATTTTCTGCTGAAAAACTCGCTGTGACAAACAATTATGCGGTGATACGCTTTCATTGGAACGGAGGTTTGGATTTCGGCAGTGTGCTGGACGGTTTTGGGCAAACGCCTATCCCGCCCTACCTGAATCGCAAAGCCGAAACCATTGACGAGATTCGCTACCAGACTGTCTATTCCAAGCACAAAGGCTCGGTGGCCGCACCAACCGCAGGTTTGCACTTCTCTAAACGGGTTTTGGAACAATTAAAGGAAAAAGGCGTTTGCATGGAGGAAGTCACACTGCACGTAGGAGCGGGCACTTTCCGCCCCGTGCAACAACACAATGCGCTGCAACATGAGATGCACGTCGAATTTTTCAGTGTCCATATCAACCTGTTGCGGAAAATTCTTGCCAACACGGGGCGTCTGACTGCCGTAGGTACTACTTCCATGCGGGCGCTGGAAAGCGTTTATTGGTTGGGGGTCAAACAGATGCAACAACCGTATGACCTCAATCATGCGGAATTGAAGCAATGGGAAGCCTGTCAGTTGCCACAGAACATTCCTCTGCCGGAGGCAATTTCTGCGCTGACAGCAAAGATGGATGCTGCCAATATGCAATGTTTGCAGGCATCCACGCAAATTATGATTGTGCCAACCTACACATTCCGCGTTTGCAGACGGCTCATCACTAATTTCCACCAGCCACAAAGCACCTTGCTGTTGTTGGTAGGCGCTTTTGTGGGTGATAAGTGGAAAGACATATATCATTATGCCTTTGAGAACGGTTTCCGTTTTCTCAGTTACGGCGACAGTTCGCTGTTGGAAAACTAACTACCCGTGTGATTCGGTTGTGATACGTGGTG
>JAITTD010000191.1 GCA_031287245.1 Bacteroidales bacterium | reverse complement strand
CATCAAGTGCATGGTTCAGATATTCAGTCTCCCCCTGTCATGTCGCGCAACGGAACCTTACCCTGTCACTTCCACCATTTTAAATGGAACGCGGATAATTGATTCGTAATCTTGCCCTGCTTCCCGCATATCCTCATCGTCCGGATCATAGAACCAGTTGATAGTCACACTTGGATTGGCTTTGTGAATGACTTCCAATTTCTTGAACACATCCAAAAGGCATTTGGATGAACTTGTATTGAAATATTCCAACTGGATATTTACTTGCGTTTGCGGTTTCGCTTCTTTGGCATAAGACTCCAACCAATCCACTAACGGTTTGTAAAATTCAATTGAATTTTCGGGAATTGAACGACCTTTCAATTCAACCAAGCCTTTGGAGGCATCAAAACGAACAACAGGCGTTTTGGGGGTTCCTTCGATTAATAAAGTATCCATCTATTCAAATTTATTTATATACAATATACAATATCCAATTCATAAAAACTATATGGTAAATCCTTCACTGTTCACTGTTCCACCGTTCACTGTTCCACTCATTTGCGCCAAGCAGGAACATAAAAGCGCATACACCAACACTGAATAAATGCCACACAGCGCCCGCAGCCACCGCCCCAAGGCACATCAGCCCTGCCGCCGCCCAAATACACGTAAAAACTCTCGAAACTGTTCTCATAACATTACCATTATTCGCTATTGACGCGCACGCCAACACATTTCATTTAAAACAGTAAATAACAAGTTTACTCAAGGAGAAGAACATGGCGATAAGTACAGTAATTGAAACGCATACAATCAATACCTGAAATCCAAGTAACAAAACTTTTAATAAAAATTTGCTCATTGTCTTTTATTATTTTGCTGTAAAAGTAATACGCAAAAAAACAATTGAGGTGACAAATCAACAAAACATGATGTGTCAAATCGTAATTTGAACCATTTTTGGTTGACAAATCGTACATTTTTTATTTCCTGATGATGATTTGACATAAAAAACACGAATTATTAAATATGAATTATGTGTATTTCAGCATTTTCAATTAACTGCTGTAAATAAATCATCAATCCTTACTTCGTTTTGCACAATGTCGTAATACTTGTTTTGTTTTACTCCGTAAGTTGTCAGCATGAGCAAGTGAATGGCTTTGCGCGGCTGAATTTCTTGACAGAAAACTTCAAGTTTTTCCCGTAACTTTTCTTCGTAATCTTTTGTTATTGAATAGGGTATTTTTGAATATTTTATTTCACAGAGATTGATCTCATGTCAAAATTATTTAATGCCACAAAGGTACAAAAAACTACAACTTTGGCAATAAATAAAATTATTAATTGCCAAAGTTGTGTTTTTTTTTACAAGTTTGGCAACGGATAATCGAAAAAATGGTAAGTCATTTTTGCCGATAATTCTTCGGGGTGTATCCATTCCATTTCCGTATCGCGGGCAAACCATGTCAATTGGCGTTTGGCGTAACGGCGGGTATTGCGTTGTATCAGCGTGATGGCGGTGTCCAAATCGTGAACGCCGTCCATGTAGTCGAAAAGTTCCTTGTAGCCCACTGTGTTGAGGGCGTTCAGATGGCGAAAAGGGTAAAGCCTTTCTGCCTCCTGCAACAGCCCAACATTCATCATCTGTGTTGTTCGAAGGTTGATGCGTTCAAAAAGTTCCTCGCGGGGACGGTTCAGCATGATTTTGACTGTATTGAAAGGGCGCTCACGGTGGATGTTGGTCAGAAATGACGAATAGGGTTTTCCTGTTTGCAGGCACACCTCAATGGCTTTCATCATGCGTTTGTGATTGCTCAAATCAACTCGGGAAAAGTGTTCGGGGTCGAGCATTTTCAGTTGTCTCCTCAGGTATTCTACGCCTTGTGTTTCATACCATCCGGCAACGGTTTGGCGAACATCGGCATCAACGGTCGGGAAGTCGTCAATGCCGCGTATCACCGCATCCACATACAAGCCGGATCCGCCTGTCATGATGACGACAGAATGTTGCATGAACAAACGGTCAAGCAGTGCAAGACATTCCTGCTCGAACATGCTGACATTATAATAATCGTGAATGGAAAGATTGCCGATGAAATGATGCGGCACAGCGGAAAGTTCCTCATCGTCAGGGACAGCCGTTCCGATACGCATTTCGCGATACATTTGCCGCGAGTCGCAGGATATGATTTCAGTATGCAACATCTGAGCCACCGCAATGGCAGCCTTGGTTTTACCTGCCGCCGTAGCGCCAACCAACACCAACAATATCGGTTTGTCCGACATTCATCAATAGAATTTCGACCGCATATCCTTGATGTTTGAGGCTTTGTTGATAGCCTGCATGGATTCGGATATGGAGCGGTTGACGGAAGTTGAATTGAGGCGGGTTCGGGCTTGTTCAAGCGAAGCGCTGTCCGGTGCGGAAATTTGTTTCACGGTCAGCAGAAATACGCCATTCGAGCCTTCTATCGGTTGTGAAATGTTGCCTTCGTCTAACACAGAAGCGGCTGCAATCAATTTTGGCTCAATACCAACGCCGGGCACAGAAAAAGAGGAAAATGTGATAGCCGAAGCCGATTCTACCGGCAGTCCCAACTGCAAAGCCAAATCGCTGAATGAGGCTGCTTTTGCTGCTGCTTCCGACAAGGTGGCGGACAACTGTTCTGCTTTCTTTTCCTTTCTCACGTTCAGATTGACCTCTGTTTGTACTTGTTGCAGCGGCGCAAAGCCCTTTTCGCGTATGTCTTTCAGGATAGCTACCACGTAAGAATCGGACAAATTGAAGACATCGGACACTTCGCCTTTTTTGGCGCCGTAAGCCCAGCGTACTATCTGCCGTGCCTGAGTCAATCCTACGATCTGCCGGTCGTTTTCGCCGAGATAACTTGCCACCCGTTTATTCAGATTTTGCGCGGTTGCCGTTTCGTTAAATCGGTCTTCCGTGCGGTTTTCCATCGCAAATTTGCTTGCCTGCGAGTACAAAATCTGTTCTGTCCGCGAACTTGGCGTGATATGATATTGAAGAGTGGCTATCTGCACTTTCTTTACTTCTTTACCGCGTTCGGTCACTTGTCCGATAAAAGTACCCTGTTGGGTTTCCATTTTCAGCACTTCTCCTTTTTTCAGGTCAAAGAATTGTCCAAAGATCGAACCGGCAGCGGCAGTGCTTTCCTGAATCCAGCCTATATCACCGTTATTGGTGGTAACAGAGGGGTCAGCCGAATATTGCAGCGCCAATTGGGTAAAATCTGCGCCGCCTTCAATGGCTTTCTTGATGCTGTCTGCCCTTGCGGTAAGAATAGCGGCGGTTTCCGTCTGCTGACGGGGGATGAGAATAATAGAACGTGCTTTTACTGAATCGGGACGGTTTTCAATAGCGGCAAGTCGTGCCACTTTCAGCACATCGCCATCGGCGTAAACATCCGATATATCGCCCAAATTGCCGTTAAACAAGTGTGCTACCTGTTCGGGGAGTTCTTCCTGTTTGTAAAATTTCCTGTCGGAAGAAACATTGGAATTGAGATTGACAAACTGATTGGCATCAGCGGCTGCCGCAAATTCGGGCAACATCTTATCCATCCATTTATTGCCGGCTGCACGGTCATCATCCGAAGGAACAATGCTGAAAACGACATATTCAATGTCGCGGCTTGTTTTTTGTTCCCACTGTTGCCTGTTCTCGTCATAGTATTTCTTCAAATCGGAATTTTTCAACTTAATAATGCTGTCGGCGATGGAACTGTATGGTTTCATGATATAATCGAAATCCACCTTTCTGTTGATTTCGTTATTTTCGTTTTCTACAAGAAAATTTGGGGTAAACAAACCTTTTGAAATCAAGTTGATATACTTTTGAGCCAAACGTTCTTTCAGCAATTCTTTTTCCACCATATTCCATTCGGCTGCTGCCTGCGGGTCGTTGTTCTTGTTTTTCAGGAAACTGATGAGCGCTGCACGGTCAAATTCGCCCGTTTCGCGGTTATTAAACGCGGGAATTTGCCTGATAGTAGGGCTTGGGTTGGGTCCTTGAATCAAATCGAACAATTCTTCCGGCGATACGGTCACGCCCACTTTCTTGTATTCCTGTGTCGCAATTTCTTCATTCATCATCATTTGCCACGCACGTTCGCGTATCATTTCCTGTGTGTTCTCGTCAAGGCTGCTGCTGCCGGTCATGCGCTGTTGCTGTGCCTGATACTGCTGCGTCAATTCGGTGACTCGTTGCTCGTAAGCCTGATAGGAAATTGATTTTCCGTTGATTTCCAGCACATCATAACTCGTATTGCCGCGCGGAACAAAGTCGCCAACAATAAACGCCAACAGGGAAATACCTATCACCACCGATACAATAATTCCACCTTTTCTTCTAATATCCTCTAATACTGCCATATAGATTACAAAATTTTAATGTTTGGGTCAAAAAATAACGGCACGAAGATACAAAAAAAAGCGATACCAAAAATATTTTTTGCCATCTCAATAAAGATAATTATCTTTGCCATGTTTTTTAATGTAATGATGCAGCTGACAAAATGGATAAGAAACAATATCTTTTGGACAAAAGATATTTGGCGATGACACGTATTTGGAGCCAAAACTCTTATTGTTTGCGTCGCAAAGTGGGCGCCTTGCTGGTGAAAGACCAGATGATCATCTCCGATGGCTACAACGGTACACCTTCAGGCTTTGAGAACGTATGCGAAGACGACAATCATCTCACCAAACCTTATGTGCTTCACGCAGAAGCGAACGCTATCACCAAAGTGGCTAAATCGCATAACAGCAGCGACGGTGCTACGCTTTACGTCACCTCATCACCTTGTTTGGAATGTGCCAAACTGATCATCCAATCCGGCATCAAACGGGTGGTGTACTGCGAAAAATACCGCACTGACGACGGAATACGGCTGTTGGAGCGTGCCGGCATTGACGTTTGTTTCATTAAATTTAACATTCCCTCCACTCTTCTTGAAAATCAAATCAATGAACAAGAATACTAAAAACAATATTTACAATTTTTTACTCATTCTCTTTTTCGTTTTCCTGCTGTTATTCAGTTTTTATACGGGAATGAGATACGTGAGACTGTCTTCGGCTGCCGGATTTTTTTTCAAACCGGACAGCAAAGTGGTGCAGGTGATGAATCTTTTACACTATGCCTACGTGGACAGCCTGTCGGCGCAGCAATTGGAAGACGACGCCATCAATGGAATGTTAAAAAAACTTGACCCCCATTCACAATACATCCCTCCTGCCTTGCTACCGGCTGTAAACGAAACGATTAACGGCAATTTTTCAGGCATAGGCATACAATTTAATATATTGAATGATACTGTCGTGGTGATCAATACTGTGCCCAAAGGACCTTCCGAAAAGGCGGGCATTATGGCGGGCGACAGGCTGATCGTGGTGGACAGGGACACGATTGCCGGCAAAAAATATGTCAATAACGATATTATCAAACGCTTGAAAGGAGAAACGGGAAGCAAGGTAACAGTGGGAATGTTCCGCAGGGATGTACCGAATTTACTCTATTTTGACATTATCCGCGACCGGATACCCATATCCAGCGTGGATGCCGCCTATATGCTTACACCCGAAACCGGCTATATCAAAGTCAGCGCTTTTTCAAAAAGCACGTTGGACGAGTTTAGACAGGCGTTGGATCAACTTCGTATAACCGGTATGACGCAACTGGTGGTCGATTTGCGGAACAATTCGGGCGGTTTGATTGACCCTGCCACCCAAATGGCAGGATTGTTCCTGCCCAAAGGAACATTAGTCGTTTACACGGAAGGCAAAAACAGTCCAAGGCGTAATTATTATTCGGAGGAGCGCGACACGTCGTATCTGCACACCGGATTAACTGTCCTTATCAACGAATATTCGGCTTCGGCAAGCGAAATATTTGCAGGAGCCATTCAGGATAACGACCGCGGAACGATTATCGGGCGGCGGAGTTACGGCAAGGGATTGGTGCAGGAACAGCATGATCTCCGCGACGGTTCGGCGATACGCATTACAGTAGCCCGCTATTACACGCCAATAGGGAGAAGCATCCAAAAACCATACGCCAACATAGATGAATATTACGACGATCTGAATGAACGTTACCGACATGGCGAACTGATGCAAGCCGACAGCACACATTTCAACGATTCGCTCATGTTTCGCACCCCACAAGGCAAGATTGTGTATGGCGGAGGCGGCATCATGCCCGAAATATTCGTGCCCATGGATACAAGTTATTTCTCCGAATATTACGCCAAAGTAATGCGACATGGGTGGATTTATCGTTTTGCACTTGAATATACGGACAAACACCGGAAAGAACTGACGGATATGCCGGATTATATGGCGTTGGAAAAGAAATTAGCCCACGATCATATCATGTACCCATTCACTGCATACATTGCAAAACAAGGTTTGCCGCAGAATAACCGCGATTTGGCAGTGTCCGGTGCCGCCATCGGAAATATGCTGACAGCCAGCATCGTGCGCAATATTTTTGGCGAAGTCGGTTACTATTCGATTTTGAACAAAGAAGATAAGATGCTGCAAACCGCCATTGAGACGCTGAAACAAAACAACTCCAAATAATTTTTTTCCCGTTCAGGATTTTTTTCTATCTTGTCACGAATTTAAAATATCTAACGAATTGAATATTTGAATAAAACATGAAAATCACGAAAAAAGCAGACCGGTTGATTATACCGGATGAAGCAACCATACCATATATAGAAGGCGACGGCGTAGGGCGGGAAATCACCCCAGTGTGCCAATCCGTTGTGAACAAGGCGGTAGAGAAAGCCTATCAGGGCAAGCGCAAAATCGAATGGAAAGAGGTGTTAGCCGGCGAAAAGGCGTTTAACCGCACCGGCAGTTGGCTTCCCGACGAAACTTTGAACATTTTTCGCGAATATTTAGTCGGCATCAAAGGACCGCTGACCACTCCCACAGGCGAAGGCATCCGTTCCCTGAACGTTGCTTTGCGCCAAACACTGGATTTGTACGTTTGCCTGCGCCCTGTACGCTGGTTCAAAGGCGTGGTGTCGCCGGTCAAGGAACCGCAAAAGGTAGATATGGTTATTTTCCGCGAAAATACGGAAGATATTTACGCCGGAATAGAATGGATGCAGGGAACACCCGAAGTGCAAAAACTGCTTGCCTTCCTGCAAAACGAAATGGACGTCAAAAAAATCCGCTTCCCGCAGACCTCTTCATTGGGCATCAAACCGGTTTCGGTAGAAGGCACAGAGCGGCTGGTGCGTGCTGCCATCAAGTATGCTTTGGAAAATAATTTACCCAGCGTCACCCTGGTGCACAAAGGTAACATCATGAAATTCACCGAAGGCGGCTTTAAAAACTGGGGCTATGCCTTGGCGGAACGGGAGTTTGGCGATGCCATCAAATCGGGCAAATTGCATATCAAGGATATGATTGCCGATGCATTTCTGCAACAAACCCTGCTCAGTCCGGAAGATTTTTCGGTGATTGCCACGCTCAACCTGAACGGCGATTACATATCAGACCAGTTGGCAGCGATGGTAGGAGGTATCGGCATTGCACCCGGAGCCAACATCAACTACAACAGCGGTCATGCTATTTTCGAAGCAACGCACGGCACAGCGCCCAACATAGCAGGACAAAACAAGGTAAACCCATCATCGCTGATACTGTCAGCCGTGATGATGCTGGAATATCTGGGTTGGAAAGAAGCGGCAGACTTGATTACCAAGGCTATGGAAAAAGCCTTCGTCAATGGAGACGCCACCAACGACCTTGCACGTTTCATGCCCAACGGCAAACCGCTTGGCACTGAACAATTCGGCAAACGACTTGTCGATTTAATTGACAGTTGACAATTGACAATGAGGTTTATGCTCCTTATTGTATTGTATATCTCTTGAAGACAACGTTAAGATTCCCGTTTCCCAACTTGTTGCGGCGATTTTCATCCAAATCAATGATTTTTCTGTAAATTGCATCCAAATCAAGATAAGTCGAAAGTTTGGTTGAAATAGTCAGCCAATTGGAGTTATTCGCCCACACTTTGGCATTGAGTATCGGGAAACCTTTACCGGAGCCGTCATTGGTAATCACCAGCGAATCGCCACCCAATATCATATAGGTTCCATATCCGTTTGGGCTATTGTTTGGGGTATTCTCTTTCAGACCGAAAGCGGCTCCCACTTCTCCCTCCTGTTCCGGATCATCAATGGGAACTGATGGCTTAACATCTTCATTTTGAGAGGGATTATCATACAGCCTAAATGTATTACCATCTGTAAATTCAACGATTTTCATAAAATCTGTTGCAATATCCTTCTTTGCATAATACAGAACAACGCTATCCAGCAAACGCTGCAATTCGACATTGTTTTTAGAGTCGAAATCAGTGGTATAGTGGTCAAACACCCATTTGCCAACTATGATTTCATCAACAGGTTTAGAGGTTTCTTTGCTGCATGAAAAAAACACTGCAACACAAGCAAATACACAGAAAATTGAAATATAAATCTTTTTCATCGGTTTATTATTTTAATTAAGAAAATATTGCACAAAAATAAAACGAATAAATGACTTTACTGCATTTTTTTTCAAAAAAATACTAAAAATACAATTCACGAATGGTTGCAGTTTTATCAACTCCATGTTCTCCTGCTTGGAACAGGCGCTTTACGAAAACAGATTTTCTGGTAATCACCCATAAATATTAATGTATTTTATTAATATAGTACTACACATTGCTAATATAGATCTATTTTTCGTTTATATTAAGCAGTATTTTTGCACATCGTTTGGAAGCATCCAACGATGTCAGTTTTAAACTTAATAATATCAATATGAGTACAAGAAGAGATTTTATCAAAAAGACAGTAGCAGGCAGCACCGGATTAATGTTTTCCAGCCTTGCTTTCGGCACCACAGTGAAACCTATCATCGGTGCAAACGGAAAAATCAATGTGGCTGTTATCGGCGTTCGTGGAATCGGACAAGGACACATCAGCAGTTACAAACGCCAAACGGAAGATTGTCGTATCGCCGCTTTGTGCGACTGCGATACCGCCCCGTTGGACGAGATGCTGTCAAGACTTTCCAAGGACGGCATCCAGCCCAAACGGTATATCGACTTGCGTAAACTTTACGAAGACAAGGAAATTGACGCCGTATCTATCGGAATGCCCAACTATTGGCACGCATTGGCAACCGTATGGGCTTGTCAGGCAGGCAAACACGTTTGCGTAGAAAAACCGGTTTCCCATTCCATTTGGGAAGGACGCAAAATGGTGGAAGCCGCCCGCAAATACAAAAGATTGGTGCAGGCCGATTTGGACAGACATTCCAACCCGAGCAAAGCTGCAGCGCTCGAATATATGCAGAAAAACTTGGGGAAAGTGCATCATATCCGCGTGGTAAGTTACAAAAGACGCGAAAGTATCGGCAAACTGACAGGTCCCGGAACCATTCCCGCCACTTGCGATTATGACTTGCATTCCGGACCCATCCCCATGATGGCGCTGCCGCGCAAGGAAATACACTACGACTGGCACTGGCAGTTTCACACCGGCAACGGCGAATTAGGCAACAATGGACCTCATGAACTGGACTTGGTGCGCTGGGCATTGAAAAAGAGTACCGTACCGACTCGCACAATCAGTTTTGGCGGGCGTTTCGGATATATCGACGATGGAAACGTGCCGAACTCGCAAATCGTATGGTATGACTACGATGGTATTCCCATGATTTACGATTCCCGCGCTTTGGGCGAAAAAACAGGTATCGACAATATGGATGGTGTGACGGACTTTACCTCAACCGGCAAAAAAGTCTACCATCCGTTCAGGGGAAACGCCAACTGTGCTGCGTTTATTTTCTGCGAAAACGGTTACTACACAGGCGATTCTATCTACGACAATGATGGGAAATTAGTGAAAACATTCGAAGAACCGGGCAAAGTAGGTCCTCAAGTCAATTTCATCCGTGCATTGAAAAGCGGTAAAATAGAAGACTTGAAAACCGATATTCTCAACGGCGCTGTATCAGCCAATATCAGCCATATCGGGAATATTTCCTATCAGACAGGACATCAGGTGCCTTTTGAAGAACTGAGAAAAACGTCAGAGCAATACACCGGTTTGACGCATGTTTTTGAAGGCTTTGAAGAACACCTCCGTTTGAACGGTATCAATCCGGCAAAGGAGAATTTCTATCTCGGTCCCGAATTGACTTTCGACAACGCTTCGGAAAGATTTACAGGTGCACATTCCGAGGTGGCAAATCTGTTCCTCAAACGCAACTATCGCGAACCGTTTGTAATTCCTGACAAAGTATGACAAGGGGGGATGAATCCCTTGTTAAAATTTTCGTATAATAAACAAATATTTAGATAATGAAAAAGTATCTTATTCTGACCTTGTTGATAGCCCTGCTTTTGCCGGGGTACGCTCAAAACAAAGCGCCGGAAGGTTTTGTATCCATCTTCAATGGAAAAGACTTTACCGGCTGGAACATCAAAAACAATGCAGGCGTGATTCCCGAAAATAACCGATGGAAAGTGGAAAACGGCGTGATGCACTGCTATGGAGCGCCATCTGACCCGTATATTATTCTTACCGAAAAGAATTATGAAAACTTCGAGTTGAGGCTTGAATTTAAGATGACCGCCAAATGTAACAGCGGTGTGCTGGTGCATCAACCCGACCGCGGCTGGGGGCGTGAATCCCGTCTCGGCATGGAATTGCAGGTGCAGGACGATGCAGGCAAAGAAGCCAACGTACACACTACGGGCGCCATTTACAACGCAATACCTCCTATGGTGAACGCGGTGTATCCGGCAGGCTACTGGAACACGTATTATATCACGCTTGACTGGCCCTTTCTGCTGATTCAGGTGAACGGTCAGATTGTTCAAAATGTCAATCTGGAAGACCGTCCCGACTTGAAATACCGGTTGAGAAGCGGGCACATCGGTCTGCAAAATCACGGACGGGAAGTGGAATACCGCAACATCTATGTTCGCGAATTGCCATCCAAAGAGAATGCATGGACAGAGATTTTCAACGGCAAAGACCTCAAAAACTTTGAGATGGTCGGCAATGCCCAATGGAAAGTGGAAAACGGCGTGATCGTCGCCACCGGCGGTTCGGGTTTCCTTGTTTCCAAAGAAGCGCTTGACCCGAATTATGAATTGCACGTTTTTTCTACTAAAAGTGAAAAAGGCGGCAACGGCGGAGTCTATTACAATTGGGAAAACGAAATCGACAGAGGTTATAAAGCAGAATTTTACGATTTCGGCTCAGCCAAGGAGTTGCAATACATGAACGGCTACGATTATATGCTGACTCAGGTGATCAACTATGGCGCCGAGTCGCGAGTGATACTCAATGGTATTGACGTGCTGCACAACGATTATCAGGCGTCGCCCGTGCGGGGAAAGATTGCCATTTACCATTCGGCAAAAGACGGCACACTGAAAGTGGCGAAAATCCGCATGAAACAGTACGATCCGCCTAAAAAATGAAAACCGAAAACCGACGACAACAAGGGGGCATGCCCCCTTGTCACAGTCACAAATCATAATGTGTATGAAAACTCCCTTTTTGAAATTAGCGCTCGCACTCCTTTGTCTGCTGCCTGCTTTGTCCCTGTCGGCACAGGATCAGAACCTGTTGAGCGGCAAATATTACAGCAAACTGTTGCCAACGGTGCTTATTCCATTCGACCGGTGGACGCCGTTTCCCCACATCGAAGACAGGGAAGGCTGGGCGAAGGCAAACCCTGCCATCATGCAGAAAACCATAGAATTTGCCGAAGCCCATCTGGATTACGACTGGCCTACGGTTCCTGCCACCCTCTCGCTGTTGATTGCCCGCACAGGCAACCGTTCCGAGTACCAAAAAGTAAGTTATAAAAAGCGTACCGTTCTGGCAAATATGATAATAGCCGAACTGGGCGAGAACAAAGGTCGCTTTATCGACCCCATCATCAACGGTGTGTGGTCGATATGCGAAGAATCGTGGTGGGGAGCGGCTGCCCATTTGCCGGTAGAATACAAGGGGCTGATGGACGTCACCCAACCGCGCGTGGATCTCTATGCCGGCGTGACTGCGTGTATTCTGGCGTGGGCGGATTATTTTCTGGGCGACAAATTCGACGCAGTAACGCCGCAGATTCGCAAACGGATTCACAACGAAGTATATTCCCGCGTACTCGACCCGCTGATGACGAAATACCACGGTTGGATGTGGTACACCTCGGAAAGCACCCGCCCCAACAACTGGAATCCCTGGATATGCTCCAACTGGATTAGTTGCGCTTTGCTGCTCGAAAAAGACGACCTCAAACGTTCCGCTATGGTATATCGCGCTTTGCAGGTTTTGGATGCTTTTGTGAATCCCTATCCTGAGGATGGCGGTTCGTCCGAAGGACCCGGTTACTGGGGTTCTGCCGTCGGTGCGCTGTACAATAACATCGTGCTGTTAAATCTGGCGTCCAATAATGCCTACCGGTATGTTTTCGAGAATCAGAAATTCAAAAATATGTGCACCTACATCTATCGCGTGCAGATCAGTGAGGGCTATACGGTCAATTTTGCCGATGCCGGTCCCCGCGGCGGCGGAAGCAGTGGCATCTACCGCATAGGCAAGGATATAGGCGATGAAAACATGGCGCGTTTCGGCGCCTCTTATCGGGGTGGCGTCCCCGGTCCCGACCGCGTATTCGGTCATTTTACGGGCGACCTCGTTGAATTGTTTGCCAAAGACGACATTATGGATGCCCCGCAAGGCTTGGCGCTGCCGAAAGACGTCTGGTTTCCGGTATTGGAAGTGGCAACCGCCCGCGATGAGGAAGGTTCATCCAAGGGGCTTTTCTTTGCAGCCAAAGGCGGCACAAACGGCGAAAGCCATAATCACAACGACATCGGAAACTTTATCGTGTATTACGACGGTCTTCCATTATTGATTGATGTGGGAAGCCCGAAATATACGGCAAAAACCTTTACCGACCGACGGTATGAAATCTGGAACCTCTGTTCGGATTATCACAACACGCCGACCATCAACGGCAAAACACAACCGGTCGGGCTGCATTATAAAGCATCGGATGTGTCGTTCAGCGCGGGGAATGCAGCCACCTCTTTCACACTCGACATGGCAGGCGCATATCCGCAAGAGGCAGGTGTAAACCACTGGAAACGCACGATAACGCTCAACAGGAATAAGGCGGTGGTGGTGCGCGACGTGACCGACCTGAAACGCGCAGAAAGCGTTACTCAGCATTTGATGACCTGCTTCCCTGCCGAAGTAACCGGAAAAGGCGAACTGACCATCCACTACAAGGACAAAGACGGCAAGGCGGTTCCTTTCGTGATACGGTACAATTCGTCGCAAATGAAGGCAGAAGTAGAAAAAATCAAATTGGAGACCGAATCGGACGAGATGGTAAGAATCAATTGGGGGGATAACGTTTACCGGATTAATTTCCACGTTCTTTCCCCGAAAACCAAAGATGTGTACACTTTTAAAATATCCCTTCGATGAAAGCAATTAACAATTAATAATTAACAATTAATAATTAATTGATTATCTTTGTCAAAAAAAATGAACGATGGCACGATATTTTAATGTAGCAGGACCCTGTAATGAAACCGATCATTATATGATAGACGCTTCGTCGCGGTTGACAGGAATAGTAGAACTGATAGAACAAAAACAGTACTTTGTGATTCACGCTCCCCGTCAGAGCGGCAAAACCACCTTGTTGCTTGATTTGGTGAATCGCATCCACTGCGAAGGAAAATATTATGCACTGTATTGCTCGTTGGAGGCGGCGCAGGGCATTATTGATCCTAAGGAAGGCATTCCGGTGATAGTGAAAGGGCTAAAATCAGATTTACGGTACACCACCATACCCGGCGCCCGGCAATTTGCCGCTGATGCGGATTACGGAGACTTCACCAATGTTTTGAAAGATGAATTGACAGACTTTTGTCTCTCTTTGGACAAGCCTCTGGTCGTTTTTTTCGACGAAGCCGACTGTCTGAGCGAGGGTACACTCATCACTTTCCTTCGGCAATTGAGAAATGCTTACAACACACGAACTAGAACACCGTTTGTACAGTCGATAGCCCTGGTGGGTATGCGCAACATACGCGACTTCAAGGCAAGAATCCGTCCCGACAGCGAATCGCTGGGCAGCGCAAGTCCTTTTAATATCATTACAAAAGCGTTGACCTTTAACAATTTCACAAAAGAGGAAACCATATCATTGTATGCACAACATACTGCTGAGACCGGACAGGTATTTGAGCCGGATGCAGTTGAAACGGTTTATCGGCAAACGCAGGGGCAGCCGTGGTTAGTCAACGCCATTGCCCGCGAGGTGATTGAAAAAATGACACAGTCCGATTATACCCAACCTGTCACTGCCGAATTGGTGGAGAAAGCCATCCAAACCATTATCCTGCGGCGCGACACACACATTGACAGCCTGCTGGAACGGCTCAAAGAAGAACGGGTGCGGCGCGTGATGGAGCCGGTGATTACCGGTGAAATGTCGGGGCTTGACACACTATCGGACGGCTACAGTTACACCACAGACCTTGGGTTGATAAAGCAAGCCAACGGCGTGATTATGCCTTCCAATCCCATCTATGCGGAGGTGATTATCCGCACGTTATCTGCCAACTCGCAAAAAGATTTGTACGAATGTAAATATCCCCGCCCAATGCCCCACTATCTGAAAAACGGGCGCATAGATATGACCATGCTTTTACAGGATTTTCAAGTATTCTGGCGCGAAAACAGCGAAATCTGGATAGAGCGTTACCAATACAAAGAAGCAGCGCCTCTGCTGATTTTGCAGGCATTCCTGCAACGGGTGGTCAACGGCGGCGGACGCATTATCCGCGAATTTGCCGCAGGACGCAGACGCCTTGACTTGTATCTGGAGTTGGAAGGACAGAAATATCCTGTCGAACTGAAACTGCGACGCGGTCCCAACACCGAAGAAAAAAGCCATGCCCAAATCATCGACTATATGGATACGCTTGGTGTCAAAGAAGGCTGGCTGATTATTTTCGACCGCCGAATCACAACAGACTGGGATACTAAAATCTATCTCAAAACAGAAAAGATGGAAGATAAAACAGTAACAATAGCAGGATGCTGAAAAATAATGATTAATGGTTAATGATTAATTCATCATCCATTCATAATTCATAATTAATAATTAATAATTCATAATTAAAAGAGGTATGACATCACATTTTTGGAAAGTTTGGCTGCGTCCCAATTTGTTGACGCAGGACGTAGGCAATGACTACATTGCCGAAGTA
>JAITTD010000002.1 GCA_031287245.1 Bacteroidales bacterium | reverse complement strand
TTTTTCAAAAGCCTCCACAATGGCTATAGTGGTTTCCGTAGCCTGTGGACTTTTCAGTATCGTTGCCAGCATATAAAGCCCTTTTTCGGTAAAGGCTTTGGGAAGGGTTGGTGAATGTTTTATGCTATTGAACTGGTGGAAATTTTCCACCAGTTGCTGTTTTTCAGCATTATACAACTCAAAAATATATCCATCAGGAAATTTTTCAGGATTATTTTTCACAGCCTTATTGATATCCCGAGTTTCTACCCCATACAGCGCTGCCACATCACTGTCCAGGATAACTTTCTTATCTCTCAGAATGATGATTTTGCTCTCTACTTCGCTGAATTTGACGATGCTCATGAGTTTTATTTTTGATTTTATCTGAATCCCATTGGTTGATATCCATTGTTATAACCTTAATGTTACAGTTTGGCGAATTTCAACGCGATACATCATCCATTCATTACTTATAATTTCTCTGCGCCACCTTGATTTCCTCGTACTGCAACGGTTCTTTGTGCAGGACGGGTTCCTGGTCGTCGCCGGTGTATTCCCATGCGGACACGTACATGAACCTGTCGTCCTGGCGGAGCGCCTCGCCTTCGGGCGTTTGGTACTCTTCGCGAAAATGTCCTCCGCACGATTCCTCGCGGAGCAGACCGTCGCGTGCCATCAGTTCGCCCAATTCGAGATGGTCTGCGGTGCGGAGCGCTTTTTCCAGTTCAGGGTTGAATTCGTCGGTGGTGCCTGTTACGCGCACATCCTGCCAAAATTCCTTGCGGATAGCCTTGATGTCATCAATTGCCTCTTTCAGGCTTTGTGCTGTTCGCGCCATGCCAACCTTGTCCCACATCACTTTGCCGAGTTTTTTCTGGAAATAATCCACCGAATGTTTGCCCTGTATGGACATCAGTTTGTGGATGGTTTCTTCCACCTTCTTTTTGGCTTCGTTGAACTCCGGCAGGTCGGTAGAAAAGCGCGGTGTGCGGATTTCAGCCGCCAAATAGTTCTGAATGGTGTATGGCAGCACAAAATAACCGTCCGCCAAGCCCTGCATCAGTGCGGATGCACCGAGGCGGTTGGCACCGTGGTCGGAGAAGTTAGCCTCGCCGGCAGCAAACAGACCGGGTATGGTTGTTTGCAGTTCATAGTCCACCCAAATGCCGCCCATCGAATAGTGGATGGCGGGGTAAATCATCATCGGTGTTTCATACGGGTTGTCGTCCACGATTTTTTCGTACATCTGGAAGAGGTTGCCGTAGCGGGCTTCAATCACGTTCTTGCCCAAGCGGTTGATGGCAGAAGAAAAGTCGAGATACACTGCCAAACCGGTTTCGCCCACGCCAAATCCGGCGTCGCAGCGTTCCTTGGCGGCGCGTGAGGCGACGTCGCGCGGCACGAGGTTACCGAACGCGGGATAGCGGCGTTCGAGGTAATAGTCGCGGTCTTCTTCCTTGATTTGCGTCGGTTTGAGTTTGCCGGCGCGGATGGATTCGGCATCTTCCTTCTTTTTGGGTACCCAAATGCGTCCGTCGTTGCGCAACGATTCGGACATCAGTGTCAGTTTCGACTGATAGTCGCCGTGAACAGGGATACAGGTGGGGTGAATCTGCACGTAGCAAGGATTGCCGAAGGCTGCGCCACGTTTGTAGCATCGCCACGCTGCGCCTGCGTTGGACCCCATCGCGTTGGTGGACAGGAAAAACACGTTACCGTAGCCGCCGGTGGCAATCACCACGGCATGAGCGGAATATTTCTCAATCTCGCCGGTGACGAGGTTGCGGACGATGATGCCGCGGGCTTTGCCTTCGACAATCACCACGTCCATCATTTCGCGGCGGGTAAACATTTTCACGCTGCCTTTCTCGACCTGACGACTCAACGCGCTGTATGCACCCAGCAGCAGTTGCTGTCCGGTTTGACCGCGGGCATAGAAGGTACGGCTTACCTGAGCGCCGCCAAACGAGCGGTTGTCCAACAGTCCGCCATAGTCGCGGGCAAAAGGTACGCCCTGCGCCACGCACTGGTCAATAATGTTGTTTGACACTTCCGCCAAACGGTAAACGTTGGCTTCGCGAGCGCGGTAGTCGCCGCCCTTGATGGTGTCGTAAAACAGACGGTAAACGGAGTCGCCGTCGTTTTGGTAGTTCTTGGCAGCGTTGATACCGCCCTGTGCGGCGATGGAGTGTGCTCGACGGGGACTGTCCTGTATGCAGAAATTGAGCACGTTAAAGCCCAACTCGCCGCAACTTGCCGCCGCAGCCGCACCAGCCAAACCGGTGCCTACGATAATGACATCCAGTTTACGCTTGTTGGCGGGATTCACCAGATTTTGGTGTGCCTTGTATTCTGTCCATTTTTGGGATAATTTACCCTCTGGTATTTTTGATTCTAACGTTATCATACGATTTTATTTTTTTGATTTTATTTTTTGATGATGCTTGTAAAAAAGATAATTATCACGCTGCATTCAACGGTTTTATTTTGTCGATGATTTCATAAGCCACGTCAAATCCTCGTTTGATGACTTTTGCATCTTGCAAACCATCGCTTTTCCTGCGACATGGCTATCGGTTTCAATTTTGATTTTATTTTCCGCCAAGTAAGAAATAAATCGGTATCGCGGCAAATCCAACGGGAATGGCCACAGAATAAATATAACCAATCCATTGGATGATGGGCGTATAAGTAGGGTGGTTCCAACCGATGGTTTGAAACGCGCTTTGGAATGCGTGCACAAAATGGAAAATCATCAACGCCATAAATGCGATATAGATGATGCAATAGCAGGGACAGGCGAACAACCCGCGTGCGATATTGTAGAAATCGTGTTCAGGCTCTATCCCTGCCGGAGTTGTCAGTCCGGCTGCCTGAATATATGCGGCGGGATCATGTCCGAACCATCCGTGTTTGTAGGCGTAGAACTGCATCAAGTGGATGCAGAGGAACACAAAGATGATGCCTCCCGTCCAAATCATGTATTTTGAGAAAAACGAGGTCTGCGAGTTGTATTTTTTTGCATAACCTGTGGAACCGCGCGCGCACCAGTTTTTGATTTGCAGATACAAGCCCAGCAAGGCGTGCAACGCGATACTTCCGAAAAGGAAGATTTCCAGAATTTTAACCGGCGGCGTACTCATAATGTACACGCCCGTGTCGAAATAACTCCTGTCTGCCAGCAGCAACAACAGATTGATAGACATGTGCAGCACCAAAAAGACACACAGGAATAAACCAACCAGCGCCATCCAAAATTTTTTTCCGATGGACGAAGTGAAGATATTGCTCATAAACGATTGATTTTATTAACTATAATTATATTAACTGTATTTTTAAATTCAGATACAAAGTAAACTGATAATTTGATGATTTGCAATACTCAGACCTCTATTTAGACGTATTCTAAATTAACGTGTCAAAAAGTAAGGCATTCTATAAATCTATAACTATCTATAACTATCTATAACCACTTATAACCACCTACGAAATCAGATGCAATATTCGGCAACGTTGATAATACCGGCACGCAAGGCATATTTGATAGCCTCGTGAACGTTATTAACGCCCAATTTGCGGAAAATATTTTTGCGATGCGCGTTCACTGTATGAAAACTCAGATTTTTGTCATACGCTATCTCTTTTGTGGTTTTCCCTAAGGCTATCCTGTAGATAATATCCTTTTCCGAAGGAGTTAAAACGTCGGAAACAGTCGTTGGAATGGCTTCGGCATTGATTTGACGTGCAAATTCGCACAAATATTCCTCGTCCCTGATGGTACAGTCCAATGCTGTAAGGATTTCCGTCCGCGAATTGCCCTTCATCACAATATTGAAAGAAAGGTCGGAAAACAGCAACTGCCGCAGCATCGTTTCTGCCAATTCGTCGGAAAACAAGAGCCACGACGAACGGTTGTGACCGCCTTTGATATTGATGATTTCGTGAACACCGGAAAAGTCAAACAGCGTGTAATCCAGCACCACCGAAGCATTCGGATATTTTTGCAGCGTTGCCAGCAACTCTTTTCGAGTGGAAGCCGGAACAATTACATTGGTCAGCCCCGATTGCTGCAACAAAGACAAAAGCCCCTCTCTGGTAATGTCCTGATTGTCTGCCAAAATCAATGGTCGTGGGTTCATGTTGTGATGGTTTCGTTCATACTGCCGGTGCGATACCCCTGCAAATCGACCGTCACGTAGGCAAATCCCGCTTTTTTGACACCTGCTATTACCTGTTGGCGGATGTCGGGAAGCAACAGTCTGGCTAAATCATCGGCAACTACTTCTATTCGTGCCACTTTGCCATGATGTCTTACTCTCGCTTGCTTGAATCCAAGGTCAATTAACAATTGCTCGGAAACATCCACGGCATCCAATTTTTCGCGGGTAATCTCTTCCCCGTAAGGAATCCGCGATGCCAGACAAGCAAATGATGGCTTGTCCCAAGTGGGCAATCCCATTTCTTTCGACAGTAGCCTGATGTCTGCTTTGGTTAAACCGGCTTCGCGCAAAGGACTTAGCACGTGCAATTCCTTTGTCGCCTGCAATCCGGGACGATAATCGCTCACATCATCGGCATTGGATCCTTCTGCCAGATATTGAATATGCTGTTCTTCAATGCTCTTGTTAAAAACACCAAACAGGTTGCTTTTGCAGAGATAGCAACGGTTCAGCGGATTTTTGGCAAAGCCTTTGATGTCCAATTCATCCACAGAATGAGTAATTTGCCGAATATTGTATGTTTTGGCAAATTCAACAGCCTCATTGGATTCCCTGTCCGGATAAAAAGCAGATAACGCAGTCAATGCCAACACTTTATCGCCCAATTCCTGATGAGCAACATACAGCAAAAAAGTAGAATCCACGCCGCCTGAAAATGCGACGGCAAGACTGTCCAATTGCCTGATATCGGCTTTTAACCGTTCCAACTTGCTGTGGGCATCGTGGCTCATATCAATTGTCGTTTATGGTGATTTTCAGTATTTTGTCACCTTGACGAATGGCGTCTATCACTTCCAAACCTTCTGTCACCTTGCCAAAAACAGTATGAACCCCGTCCAAATGCGCGGTATTCTTCCTGCTGTGGCAGATGAAAAACTGCGAACCGCCTGTATCCTTCCCTGCATGAGCCATCGAAAGCACGCCGCGGTCATGATACTGGTTACCGCCCTTTGTTTCGCAAGGAATGGTATATCCGGGACCACCGCAACCATTGCCCACAGGACATCCGCCCTGAATCACGAAATCCGGAATTACGCGATGAAATGTCAAGCCATCGTAAAACCCTTTTTGGGACAATTTTACGAAATTGGCTACCGTACCCGGAGCATCTTTTTCAAAGAACTCAACGGTCATATTACCTTTAACGGTTTGAATATCTGCTGTCATATTACTTATTTTATTTTGCAAAGGTAGAATTTTATATCAGATCGATGAAATTTTTTCTACTTTTGTGCAAAATCTTTCAGTGCGTGGAATATTGACAAGCAGTCAAAAACAGTCAAAACTCGTGGATAAATTTTATACCATATTATTAATGGTACAAATGGGTAGTTTATCCATCTTCGGACAGGATGCAATTCATTCGCAGTTCATGTTTGATGACTTGTCCGTTAATCCGGGGCATGCCGGCATCAACGATTACCACAAGATCACAGTTGGTTTTCGCGACCAGTGGCCCGGCTTGAAAAACGCATTTGTCTCTTACTTTGCGTCTTACGATCAGAAAATTCCCGACATCAATAGCGGTGCAGGCATTCAGGTGTTCAGGGATATCTCCGCAGGGCGCTTTTCCCGCACTTCAGCCGAATTATTTTACAGTTACCATATCAAGGTGAACCGCAACCTCACGCTGTCACCCGGATTGCAAGCCGCCGTTGTGCAACGCACCATCCGCACATCCGACCTCACCCTGCCCGATGACAATCCCTATTCCGGCTACGTTTCTTCGGAAATTTTATCCGACCGTTCCTCTCTTTTTCCCGATTTCGGCTGCGGGATAGTCGCCACTTTATCCGACCGTTACAGCGCAGGAATTGCAGCCCATCACCTGAACGCACCGGTCGAAACCCTGTCGGACATTAATCAAAACCGAACACCACTCAGCCTGAGTGCGCATTTTATTTCATACTTCCCGTTGCGATTTGGGAAATTTGACAGCGAAAAAATAATTTTTTCACCTGGGTTTTATTTTAAACAACAGCAGTATCAAAATATTTTTTCTGTAGGGTTAAATATTGCGTATAACCCGTTTTTTATAGGTGTCTGGTCGCGTTCGGCATCAAAAATAACTCCTCAATCAGTCATTTTTTTAGCCGGAGTGGAACAAAATTCGTTTCGCATCGTATATAGTTATGACAGTAAAATTTTCCATGCTGATTTTGCGGGTACTGGCGCTCATGAAGTCACTTTGGTCTGGAAAATGATACCAAAGAAAAAAATGAAAACAATAAAATGTTCCAAATTTAGTTTATAATTTGACAAAAAATTTTTTTGATAATAAAAAAAAGCATACCTTTGAGCCGAAAATTAATATGTTTATGATGACTTATAGACTTTCATTTGTTATACTGTCTTTATTGACAGTACTTTGCACATCTTCGTGTGGCTTATTTAAGCACAAACAGCAGTCACCAACAACGGGGTGGAATTACAATGATCCCGATTATGGTGGGTATGAAGTGAAGAATGTACCCGAACAGGAAACCGGTCCGGGTTTAGTGTTTATTGAAGGTGGTGCCTTCACGATGGGACGCATTGCACAAGATGTAATGTACGACTGGAACAATATGCCGCGTCGAGTGACCGTTGAATCCTTCTATATGGATGAAACCGAAATCGCTAACGTGGATTACAAAGAGTATCTGCACTGGATACGCCGCGTGTTTGTTTCGTATCCGGAGGTTTATCGCAAAGCCTTGCCCGACACCTTGGTGTGGAGGAGCAAACTGGCTTACAACGAGCCTTTGGTGGAAACCTATCTGCGTCACCCGTCCTACAACAATTATCCGGTGGTGGGCGTAAGTTGGTTGCAAGCCAACGATTATAGCAGTTGGAGAACCGACCGCGTGAACGAACGCATCATGATTCGTGAAGGGATTTTGGACAATGATCCTAATCAAAAGGACGAGAGCAACTTTAATACGGATGCCTACTTAGCCGGACAGTATGAAGGCAGTGTAAAACAGAATCTGCCGAGCATGGATCCCAATCAGGAAGAACGCCGCGTGATGTTGGAAGACGGAATTTTGCTTCCCAAGTATCGTTTGGCTACCGAAGCAGAATGGGAATATGCAGCCCTCGCATTAATCGGTAACTCTTTCGATGAAAGAATTTACGAAAGGAAAATGTATCCTTGGAATGGAGATATTTTCCGCAACTACGATAAAAAATATCGCGGATCCATGTTGGCAAACTTCAAACGTGGTCGTGGTGATATGATGGGTGTTGCAGGCGCATTGAACGATGCCGGCAGCAGCACTTTGCCTGTAACTTCCTTCTGGCCCAATGATTTCGGGTTGTATTGTATGGCAGGTAATGTCAACGAATGGGTATTGGATGTTTATCGTCCAATGTCTTTTGAAGATGTCGAAGATTTCAATCCCTATCGCGGTAACGAATTTAAAGTGAAGGCAACCGAAGAAGACGGCTCTCTTTCTCAGAAAGACAGTTTGGGGCGTATGAAATATGTTCCTATTTCAACGGAAGCAGCGCTGGCTCAACGTCGTCAGTTCACCAAAGCGGATTACCGCAACTATGAAGACGGTGATCCGGGTTCAACCATGGACTATGCGAATGAAGAACTGAAAGATGCAGGCACTGAAAAGATGTACGATCCGACACAATCCCTTATTAATGACCATGTACGCGTTTATAAAGGCGGTTCATGGAACGACCTCCCCTATTGGTTGTCGCCGGGAGCAAGACGTTTCCTTGCCGAAGACCAATCCAGAAATGATATAGGTTTCCGTTGTGCGATGATCAGAGTCGGCGCTCAGTCCAATCGACACACGACCCCAACAAAGGCAGGACGATAAATTAAAAAAGGGGCTTTGCCCCTTTTTTTAGCGACCATGCAGATTGACCGGCTATACCAGTTGTTCCTCCGTCACCCCAAGGTGACCACCGATTCGCGACTAAAAACGGACGGTGGGATGTTCTTTGCCCTGAAAGGAGAGCAGTTTGATGGAAATCGCTTTGCAGCGAAGGCTTTGGAGAACGGCGCAGAATATGCTGTGGTGGATAACCCCGAAATGGCAATAGGCAACCGATATCTTTTGGTGGATGATGTGCTGACGACTTTACAGAATTTAGCATGTTACCATCGGCAGCAGTTTTCGATTCCTGTCATCGCTGTCACCGGCACCAATGGCAAAACGACTACCAAAGAGCTAATAAAAAGCGTATTATCCACACAAAATCAGGTAATTGCCACAGCAGGCAATTTCAACAATCACATTGGTGTACCGCTTACTTTGTTGAATATCAACTCGCAAACGCAAATTGCCATTATTGAAATGGGCGCTAACCATCGAAATGAAATCAAAACCCTCTGCAACATTGCTTTGCCGACACACGGGCTGATTACCAACATCGGGAAAGCCCATCTGGAAGGATTTGGTGGCGAAGAAGGCGTCAAATTAGCCAAAAAAGAGTTGTACGATCATCTGGAACAGCACAGTGGCATCATTTTCTACAACGATACCAACCCTGTATTGGAGAACATTCTGTCCGAAATGTCTGTCAGGAAAGTCGCATATCAACAGCATTGCAGGGGAGAGGTAGTGTCGGCGGCGCCTTATTTGCAGATAATGCTGAACATCAACGGTGTAGATGCCGACTTGCCAACACAGATGGCAGGATCATACAATTTCGAAAATGTGCTGGCGGCTGCTTGTGCAGGCAGTTTTTTTGGAATATCGCCTGAGCGGATAGTGAGTGCGCTTGCCGCTTATTGCCCGCAAAACAATCGTTCGCAACTTGTGCAAACCACACGAAACCGCTTGGTGCTTGATTACTACAATGCCAACCCTTCCAGCATGAAGGCTTCGCTCGAAAATTTCTTCGCTCAGTTTGCCGATAAAATGGTCATTCTGGGCGATATGTTTGAATTAGGCGATGCTTCACTGCGCGAACATCAGGAAATTATACGCCTGCTTATGTCACATCCTGAGATAACGAGCGTGGTGGTGGGCAACAATTTTGCACAAGCGGCAAAAACGTCCGGCATACTTGCCTTTGAAGATGTAGAAAGCCTGAAAAACTGGCTGGCAGCCAATCCTCCCAGCGAGAAATCCATTCTGGTAAAGGCTTCCAGAGGAATGAAATTAGAACAGTTGCAGGAACTGCTGTAACCCGGCTATAATTCCAAATCGCTGTCATGCAACTCCTTCCATGGTAATCCATGCAAGTTCAATTGCTCCATAAAGGGGTCGGGGTCAAACTGTTCCACATTGAACACACCGGGTTTTTTCCATAAGCCTCTCATGAACATCAAGGCTCCAATCATGGCAGGCACGCCGGTGGTGTAACTGACTGCCTGAGTGCCGGTTTCCTTGTATGCCGCCTCGTGACTGCAATTGTTATACACGTAATAACTGTGTTCCTTGCCGTTTTTGATGCCGCGAATGCGACAGCCAATGGAAGTCCATCCGGTATAGTTGGCTCCAAGTTCGCCCGGATTGGGCAACACTGCTTTCAAAAACTGTATCGGTACGATTTCCATACCCTGATAGAGCACAGGGTCAATCCGAGCCATTCCGATATTCTGAATGACACGCAGATGCGTAAGGTATTCCTGTCCGAAAGTCATCCAAAAACGGGCACGTTGCAGGCTCGGAAAATTTTTCACCAAGGATTCAAGTTCTTCATGATAAATAAGATACGATTCCTTCGCTCCAATGTCGGGATAATTCAGGGCTTTATGGATTTCATGCGGCTCGGTGAGCATCCATTGCCCGTTTTCCCAGTATTTACCTTTCTGGGTCACTTCGCGAATGTTGATTTCGGGGTTGAAATTGGTGGCAAAGGGATGGCCGTGGTCGCCTGCATTGCAATCCACAATGTCCAAATAACGAATTTCGTCAAAATGATGTTTAACAGCATAAGCCGTGAACACGCCGGTGACGCCCGGATCGAAGCCGCAGCCGAGAATGGCTGTCAAACCTGCCTTTTTGAACTTTTCCTGATATGCCCATTGCCATTTGTACTCGAATTTTGCTTCCTCTTTTGGTTCGTAATTGGCTGTATCCAAATAATTTACTCCCGCTTCGAGGCAGGCATCCATGATGGTCAAATCCTGATATGGAAGAGCAACGTTGACCACCAAATCCGGTTGAAAACTGCGGAACAATGCCACCAACTCCGGCACATTGTCGGCATCCACCTGCGCGGTCTTCATTCTGTTGCTCCCAATAGCGGCTGCAATGGCATCGCACTTCGATTTGGTGCGGCTTGCCAGCAATATTTCACTGAATTCTTCGGTCACCGAAGCAATTTTGTGAGCCACAACGGTACCTACTCCGCCTGCTCCGATTATGATTACTTTACCCATTTTGATTTTGTTAATGACGCAAATATAATTGATTTTTGAAAAACAGGCAAGGTTTTCACCACAAAATGAAAAAAATATGCTGTGCTACACACCGTATGCTGAAGCATACGGTTAATAAAGGGCTGTCCCTGCGGGACAAAACACCGTTGGCATCGCACCCGCATAAGGGTTGGCATCGCACCCGTATAAATAACAGTCGCCTATTTTGATTGAATCAATCGACCGTCAGCCAGCGATACGCTGACAGCCTCTTTATCTTTTACTTCTAACAGGGTTTTCCCGTCTTTTTCGAACCGGACGTAACGTGTTTTTCCGCCTTTCATCACGCCCGAAACCCGTATTCCGCCCGTAGCGGGAAGATTGTAGAATTCAATATCGGCAAAGGCTTTGGGAACGGCGGGAAATACTTTTATCTCATTACCAACAGATTGCAGCACCATCGCCACAGGAATCATTGTAAACGAGGCATAACCGGTCAAGAAGTAATACAAGGCGCCATTTTGTTCGCACATAGCGGAGTTCGACGGATCGGTTTGTGTCAGGCAATAACAGGCTTTTTCGTAGGCTTCTTCCGCCCGCCCCCAATAAGCATCGGTCAAAGCAAACCAGTTGGCGATAAAGGTAATCATGCCTTCGCCTTTTTTGTTGCGTTCCCAGCATTGATTCAGTGATTGATTCACTTTCTTTGCGGAAAAGTTCTTCATCGTTTCCAGTGTGGGGAAACCCAGATAGGCATATCCTCTGATGCCCTGGTATCCGGCGCCTGCTCTGCTTCCGTCATCACTGCCAAATTCGAGATAGACGTTGTTTCGGTCTCTAATCCTAATGTTTTTGGCTATTTGCAACCATTTCTTTCGCAAATCGCTATCGGTTTTTCTTTGTTCCGCAAGCGCTGCCGCCCGTGTCAGTACCCATTTGGCGGCTATTAAGGCATCAAGAAGGTCTGCTTCAAACAAATCTTCCGTCAGGGACAGCAAGGGCGCAATCGCATACGATTTTTGTATGGCGTCGTAATGCAGAAGGGCGCGCCAAAACTCTGCAGATCCTTTTATGACTGCGTAGGCGGTATCTGCTTTTTCCGAAAAAAACCGGTGGTAGTGATCATACATAGCCGGTGCGAATCCCTGAATATGCACTTGCTTGTCCCAAGGCGGCGCCTGATGGTTGGTGCGGTCATAATTATTTTCATGGGCAAAAGCGATGGCATCGGCGTGATTCGGCGAAAGGTAGTCAAAATGTCCTTTCTTTTTGCCACCGTATTCAAATTCGTAATTTCCAACAGGAAACATCTTGGTGACGTTTTTCTTCAACGACTCGGGACGGTAAAACCCCGCCAGCATATTGCCAGCCCTTGTTTTATCGCCCAACCATGTATAAGCCAGCGTTGCCCAGCCCGCACCGCCGTAAGTAAACGGTTCCTGTGCCCAGGGATTGTGGTTCGGATGCGCATTGCCATGATAGTGGTATGCCGCTGCAATATTGGAGGTGAGCGCTGCAAACTGCTGTTCGCCCGGCAGGTTTCTTTCCACACCTGCTGTGCATTGCAGCCAGTGCAACGAGCGATAAAACGTTTTGGCAAAATCCCCTTTCGGAAGAATGACAAACCCCATCGACTGCCAGTTGCACTTCCATCTGTCGATATGGGTTTTACGCAGTTCGCCCGTTTCGGAAGATCTGCTCAATGAACGGGGTGTTGCATCCTGTTCCACTTTCAGCCGTACCGTGATTTCGAGTTTTTTACCCGCAGGCACTGTCAGAAAAATATCTTTTGACAGGATTTTTTTTGAAACAGGCAGGAACGAACCGAACGGAATATTCGTTTGCAAAAAATAATGCAGATAAGTGAATGAAGGTTCTTTGGAAACGCCGTAAACAGTCTTGTCTGTGTGGTTGACCACATTAAAGTCGAACGAACCGAGGTCAATATTGCATACCAAATTGTTCTTGCCGAGGTTGGTAAAGGTATAGACCATCAGTTCCTTATCGTCTTGCGAGAAGAACAATTCCGAATCGTAGGCGCCGTTGGGGTATGCCACATGGGTGGACAGGATTCCGTTTTCCAAATCGTACTCTTGCCGGTACATCTCCGGTTGCAAGCCCGAAAACTGTGCAATTTGGAGCATCATGCCGGCACCGATCACTCTATCTGTTTCATTCAGATAAAAGTCGTTCACTTCAATATTGTAAACGCCTCGTCCCAAGGGATCTGTCAATCCGCCAATGACTGCATTCCCCGTCAAAACAGGCAGATTGGTATTTTGATACCGGTCGTGCACGATGGCGTATTTTTTTAACTCGGCGAATAATTTGCCATCCACATCATCTGCATACATATTGGCGGAGCAACACAGTTGAATGAAGAGGAAAAGCCTGATACTGCTTGATGGTAAGAATATTTTCATGGTAAAAATTTAACTGTGCGGATGATGGTGATGATGCGCTGCTTTCTCGTTTTCACTCAAACTGTCACTCTGCGTCATCACTAACTTGCCGTGTTTGATGCCTTTTAAGCCAATCAGTTTGTCTGCCAGAGTCGTCAACTCGCGTGCCTGCCCTTTCACAGCAATGATTTCCATGCAAAGATCTTGTGAAAGGTGGATATGTTGCACCGCAATGATTTCTTTCAGCGCTTCATGTTGAATATCCGCTATTTTGCTTGCTACCTCGCGTTTGTGATGGTCGTATAGCAAAGTAATAGCGCCAGCCACCGTGTGGTTGCACTGCCATTTCTTTTCCACCAAGTTGCGTTCAATCAACTGGCGCAATGCCTGTGAGCGATTGGGAAAATGGTTATCTGCCACGTAATGATCCAATGCTTCAAGCAATTCAACTTCCAACGAAACGCTAAAACGAGATACCAACATGATCGTAATAATAAATAGGCATTGATTTTATAATGCAAAATTACACATTCTTTTTGTGAATATTGTCATCCTGATTGTAATTTTGTGTATCTATAAATTGAATGTTTAACATTGGAACCACATTTTCCATTTCATAATCAATGTTATTTTATGGATAGGTTATTGTAAAGTTACACGCCTCCATCTCCTCCCATGAATGGAAGGTTACTTCTTTTAATATGATCCGCTCATGTATTGCTAAAATCAATGTTTCCTCGTGGAAATCGTATATGTCTTTATCATGGATAATATATATCACCTTTATCATCAGTATTAAATTCATATCGCTTAAGTACCATATTGCTTTCGCGAATAACAGTCCACTCATTTTTATCAACAACATCTTTGTCTATGAAAAAGATGGTAAGCGTTTCCCCTCTTTCCAGACGTTTAAATTTGGGATCTTTAATATAATTCATCGAATTTACCGGGTTGTATTTCAAGCATTTTAGGCTTTTCTACGGGCAAAAAAGTATCAGGATAAATGTATGCTGCATAAACTGATATCATCTGTGTTGAATTGTTATAAACTATAAAATAATATCTACTTTCAGCAACTTTTTCACAACTTCCACATATCAAAAGTATTGATAAGAATATGACTTGTTTTTTCATATCTGTTTAATATTTAATTTGGGAAAAAAGTACATTTTTTTACTGTAAAATTTAATCTGACCATGTTATTTTATGGATAGGTTATTGTAAAGTTACACGCCTCCATCTCCTCCCATGAATGGAAAGTTACTTCTTTTAATATGATCCGCTCATCGCGTATCCGCGACCATGGTATGGTCGCAACAGAATCATAATTAAACAGATAATATTTTCTCCAGCCTCGTTCCAAATAGTATTGCACAGTATATATGAAAAACTGCTCGGAATAGTTTTTACCACTTGGGATTAGAGATTCTTCAAGATCTTGCCATGGATTGGAAATATTCTCAATATCTCTCATGCTTTCAATATGGATAGGTTATTGTAAAGTTACACGCCTCCATCTCCTCCCATGAATGGAAAGTTACTTCTTTTAATATGATCCGCTCATCGCGTCTCCGCGACCATGGTATGGTTGCTACTGAATCATAATTAAACAGATAATATTTTCTCCAGCCTCGTTCCAAAGACTGTTGTACAGAATTTGCTGAAAATAACTCGCACTCTTTTTTACCACTTGGAATTAGATATTGTTCAGGATTTTGCCCCCATGGTTTGGGATTGGTAATACTCTCTATATCTCCCATGCTTTCCATGCGTCCAAGAGAAATGATATTCTCATTTGAATTGTTGACAATCGTCATAGAACCATCCAATGGTCGATCTTCTGGACATGCTGTACACATCACCAATAGAACAAATACTCCAAGTTTCTTTAGTTTGACCATGTTATGGATAGGTTATTGTAAAGTTACACGACTCCATCTCCTCCCATGAATGGAAAGTTACTTCTTTCAATATGATCCGCTCATCGCGTATCCGCGACCATGGTATGGTCGCAACAGAATCATAATTGAATAGATAATATTTCATCCATCCATAGCTTAAAATTTCCTTTATCCTATGTGACTTTAGTCTATCTTCCATAATAGCGCCTGCTTTTATATAGAAAGGAGAACTTTTCTCATCCTCTATCGTACCTACGCTATTCCCAGATACATTTGTAGTCCAAGGGCAATTTTGCCAATCCTCTAAATCACCGGAATTATAGGTTTTATCCCTAAAAGAGAATGTCCAAAGTATGTCTTCATTTGAATTATTCACAATTCTAAAATCAGTATCTGCAGTGTCCTTTGGACATGACACAAGTGACAACAAGGCTGTGAAAAGTGCAATTTTTTTTACT
>JAITTD010000266.1 GCA_031287245.1 Bacteroidales bacterium | reverse complement strand
TGGGATTATCACAAAACATTGACAATCTGTTCTTTAAGAAAAATGCTGTTTTACGGGATGAGTATGAGAAACTCTATTCTTCGCTGTTCAAGTCGCCACAGAAATATATGCAAATAATTGAGGCATTGGCACAAAAACGCAAAGGTTTAACCCGTGATGAAGTCGCGAAGTTGTCGCACATTTCAAACGGTGGCGGTTTAACGGCTATTTTGGAAGAGTTGGAACAGTGTGGATTTATTTCAATTAACAACAATTTTGCAACTAAAAAGAAATATCAACTGTATCAACTGACGGATTTTTATTCCTTGTTTTATCACAATTTTGTGAAAGACAAAAAAGGCACCAATAGCGATTATTGGAGCAGTTTAACGAACAGCAGTACTTATAAAGCGTGGTCGGGATATTCGTTTGAGTTGTTATGTCAAACACATATTGTGCAGATTAAGAAAGCATTAAGTATCGGTGGCGTAGTTTCATACACTTCGGGGTGGCGCAGTAAAGAGGCAGAAAACGGCGCACAAATTGATTTGCTTATTGACAGACACGACAATATTATCAATCTTTGTGAAATGAAATATTCAAACAAGCCATTTGTGATTACAAAAAGTCAGGATGAAAATCTACGAAACAAACTGGGTACTTTTATTGAAGAAACTCATACTAAAAAAACCGTACATATCACAATGGTAACAACTTACGGCGTGAAACGCAATGAGTATTGGAATAATATTCAAAGTGAAGTTACAATGGATGATTTGTTTGAGCAGATGTAGCGATATAAAACTTTCGCAGGTTGTACCAGTCATTAAAAAAGATACAGCATCAAATAATCAGCAAGGGCTTGTTGATATTCTTTGGACGCATCCGCGTCTTTACTGAGTTCGTGCCCCGAATTGGGAAAAGTGATTAACTGATGCGTAACGCCAAATTTTTCCAACTTATCGTTCAAATTCACGGCATTGCTATATGGCACCAATTCGTCTTTTACGCCGTGAGCCAAAAGGGTAGGGGGGCTGGCGCTACTCACGTGTTCCACAGGCGAAGCCGACAACCATGCATCGGGAAAAGAAAAATCGGGGCTCGCCAATTGCGCCGAAGTCACTTGCGTGTTGCACAGTCTGTTGACCAAGGCAAGATTGGATGACACATTCATTTCGCGAAAATCGGCAGGTCCCGACTGAGAGGCAACACAGGCTACCTTGATGGAACTTTGCACGGCATAAGCATACAACAGCGCTAAATGGGCGCCTGCACTGCTTCCTATTATCGCCAACTTGTCGATTTTCAAATGATATCTATCGCTGTGCGCTTTCAGAAAGGCAACAGCGGTATGAATATCTTCTTGCATATCGAGAAAGTTAGCATTGTCAGGCAGCAAGCGGTAATTGATGGACACGTATGCGCAATTCACCTTGTTTACAGTAGTTTTTAGATATTCAAAATCTGTTTTGTCGCCGCCTGACCAACTTCCGCCGTGAATGCACAAAATAACGGGCGCTTTATGCCGGTCGTCCGCCGTTGAAGGCAATGAAATATCCATTTTCTGGCGGGGATGCGTGCCATATTCAACATCTTGCATCGGCGTGCCTTCCTCGTTGGGCGGCAACTTTTCCTTGCATCCGGTCATTAAAAGGGCAATAATCGATAGTATAAAAATCCTTTTCATTCTTATCAGGCGTTCAATACTGTAAAAACGGAAATTTCGGCAGATTATTATTACTCAAAATTTTTGCAAGCAGGAAAATAATTGTACTTTTGAAACTTCGTTTAAACCGATATTGTAAACATCTATGAAAAGAGTATTGTTTATCGACAGGGATGGCACATTAATCAAAGAGCCGCCGGAAGACTATCAGGTGGACAGTTTGGAAAAACTGGAATTTTACCCGAAAGTGTTTCGCAATTTGTATTTTATACGGAAAAATCTGGATTTTGAATTGGTGATGGCAACCAATCAGGACGGTTTAGGCACGAAATCGTTTCCCGAAGACCGTTTTTTGCCGGCACAGGCTAAACTTTTGCAGGCTTTTGCAAACGAAGGCGTCACATTCGACGATGTGTTGATAGACCGTTCCCTGCCCGCGGATAACGCGCCGACACGGAAACCCGAAACCGGTATGTTCGGCAAATACCTGACCGGCGAGTACGACCTGTCCGCGTCCTGTGTCATCGGCGACCGCCTCACCGATGTGGAATTAGCGAAAAACCTGCATTGTAAAGCCATCCTGCTGAACGACGCCGCCCTGCTTGACGGACATCCTGAATTGAAGGAAATCTGCATCCTGTGCACCACCGACTGGGATAAGGTGGCTGAAATCCTTTTTGCCAAAGAAAGACGCGCTACAGTTCGCCGAAAAACCAAAGAAACCGACATCGCGGTAGAAATCAACCTCGACGGCAACGGCAAATGCAACATCAGCACGGGGTTGAATTTTTTCAACCATATCCTTGACCAAATCGGCAAACACGCTGGCATCGACCTTAGTATCCAAGCCAAAGGAGATTTGGAAGTAGATGAACACCACACCATTGAAGACACCGCCATTGCGCTTGGCGAAGCCCTGTATGCCGCTTTGGGAAACAAAAGAGGAATAGAACGCTACGGCTTCTGCCTGCCGATGGACGATTGCCTGTGCACGGTAGCGCTCGATTTCGGCGGACGCTCGTGGTTAGTGTGGGAAGCAGAGTACCATCGCGAAAAAATTGGCGATATGCCTGCGGAAATGTTCCTGCATTTTTTCAAATCGTTGAGCGATGCAGCAAAAATGAACCTGTATATCAGAGCGGAAGGCAAAAACGAACACCACAAAATCGAAGGCACCTTCAAAGCGCTGGCAAAAGCATTGAAAATGGCTATCCACAGAGATATTTACCATTTCGAAATGCCCAGCACCAAAGGAACACTGTGAATTAAAAATTACGAATTACGAATTACGGATTTTTAAGTTGTAATTCCTTCCCTTGTTTGTCCTGCAAGGACAGCACTTTATTAACCGTATGCTTCAGCTTACGGACAGAACGCACACAAAACCCAAGTCCCGCAGGGACGGCCCAGAAAGACAAAGTGCCGTCCCTGCGGGACTCGAAGAAATATAGCCTCGTAATTCGTAATTTTTAATTCGTAATTTATTAGCATTCTTTTGCACAGATAATGAAAAAGTTTTATCTTTGCGATTTATTTTTAAGATGTTCAATGGATTCTAAATTTTCTCAACATATTAAAGATGTGCTTGGATACAGCAAGGAAGAAGCCCTGCGCTTGGGTAATCCTTACATAAGTCCAGAGCATTTGTTTTTAGGCATTCTTCGCGATGGAGAAAGCGACGCAGTGGAAATTCTCCAATCTTTGGGGCTTGACTTGTACCAACTTCGAAAAGAAATTGAAGATAAAATCCGTCCGGAAACTTTTCAGGCGATTCCCGAAAGCGACGATATTCCATTGCTCAAATCGACGGAACGGGCGTTGAAACTCGTTCTTCTTGAAGCAAAGGGCTTTAAAAGCGCCGAAATCAAAACAGAGCATCTCCTTCTGGCCTTGTTGAAAGACGAAAGTTCTGTGTTGACACAGATCTTGAACAAATCAAATATTGATTATTATTCTGTCAGAAATTGTATGGAAAACACTGCCGATTTCATTCAGCCCGAGTTGAGAGACAAAATGCCTGCGGGGCATGATGAAGATGACGACGACGAACGCCCTGCCTTTGGCGGACAAGGAACGCACGGACAGCAGCACCAGCAGCAGCAACAAACGAGCAAAGCACAGTCAGAAACGCCCGTTCTCGACAATTTCGGCACCGACCTTACCAAAGCAGCCGACGAAGGACGCCTTGACCCAATTGTAGGACGTGAAAAAGAAATAGAACGTTTGGTGCAAATCCTCAGCCGACGCAAGAAAAACAATCCTATTTTAATCGGCGAACCCGGCGTGGGCAAGTCAGCCATTGTTGAAGGCTTGGCATTGCGCATCATACAGAAAAAAGTGTCGCGGGTGCTCTTCGGAAAACGTGTATTGACGCTTGATTTGGCGTCTATCGTTGCCGGGACAAAGTACCGCGGGCAATTTGAAGAACGCATGAAAGCCATTCTTCACGAATTGTCCAATAATCCCAATGTCATCCTTTTTATTGACGAAATACACACCCTCGTTGGCGCAGGTGGTGCAAGCGGCTCATTAGACGCTGCCAACATGCTCAAACCGGCGCTGGCACGCGGCGAAATACAGTGCATCGGCGCTACTACGCTCGATGAGTACCGTCAATACATTGAAAAAGACGGCGCTTTGGAACGCCGGTTTCAGAAAGTGATGGTGGAAGCCACCAGCGAAGAGGAAACCGTTGAGATTCTCAAAAATATCAAAGACCGCTACGAAGACCATCACAACGTAAAATACACTCTCGATGCGCTCGAAGCCTGCGTACACCTGACCAATCGCTATATCAGCGATCGCCGTCTTCCCGACAAGGCGATTGACGCACTGGACGAAGCAGGCTCACGTGCGCACATATCCAATATCATGGTACCCGAACAGATTATCAATCTTGAAACCGCCATTGAGGATACCAAGCGCGAAAAAGTGGCAGCAGTGAAAAGTCAGAATTTTGAACGTGCCGCCAGTTTCCGCGATACGGAAAAAGCGCTGCTGGATAAACTGGAAGAAACCAAAAAAATGTGGGAGCGCGAGTTGTCAAAAAATCGGCAAATGGTGGACGCCGAAAAAGTGGCAGAAGTGGTCGCCATGATGACGGGCGTACCGGTTCAGCGTATCGCGCAGGCAGAAGGTTTCCGCCTTTTGCGAATGGGCGATGAACTGCGGGGCGGCGTCATCGGGCAGGACGAGGCTATCGACAAGGTGGTGAAATCCATACAACGCAACCGCGCCGGATTGAAAGATCCCAACAAACCGATAGGAAGTTTCATATTCCTCGGTCCCACCGGCGTGGGAAAAACGCAATTGGCAAAAATTCTGGCAAAATATCTGTTCGACAGTTTTGATAACCTGATTCGCATAGACATGAGCGAATACATGGAGAAATTCAGCGTTTCGCGATTGGTGGGCGCCCCTCCGGGTTATGTAGGCTACGAAGAAGGCGGACAACTGACCGAAAAGGTGCGCCGCAAACCCTATTCCGTGGTGCTGCTCGACGAGATAGAGAAAGCACACCCGGACGTGTTTCACCTGTTGCTGCAACTCTTGGACGAAGGGCAACTGACAGACAGCCTTGGGCGCAAAATAGATTTCCGCAACACCATTGTCATCATGACATCCAACGTGGGCAGCCGCCAGTTGAAGGATTTCGGACAGGGAATCGGCTTTCAGACCGAAGCACGGAAGGCGCAAAGCAACGATTATTCGAAAAGCGTCGTTCAAAACGCCCTCAAAAAAACGTTTGCACCGGAATTTCTCAACCGTATTGACGATGTTGTGCTGTTCAACACACTCAGCAAGGAAAATATCAGCAAAATAATTGATATTGAGCTGAAAGGACTGTTTGACAGAATATTGAAAATGGGTTACACCATTAAAATAACCCCGCCCGCAAAAGATTTTCTTTGCGAAAAAGGATTTGACATTAATTTTGGCGCCCGTCCGTTGAAACGTGCTATTCAAAACTATTTGGAAAATCCGATGGCAGAATTGCTGATTAAACAACAGCCTGAAAACGGAACCATTATCCGCATCGGATTGAACAAAAAAAAGGAAGAATTGACCTTTAAACTTGTTGCAGGACAAGACGCTGAAAATAAAGCGGAAAAGGAAGAAATCACATCCGAAACGAAAGAAGAAATCGTAAATTAATGAATCGTTTTATTTTTATATCAAAAATAATCCGTATTTTTGCAGCGCGAAATAAAATGGTTTCTTGGCCGAGTGGCTAGGCAGAGGTCTGCAAAACCTTCTACGGCGGTTCGAATCCGCCAGAAACCTCAAAAAAACGGGTTGCCAAAAGAGGCAACCTTTTTTGAATAAAATGGTATCAACAAGAAACATATAAATTTTAATATCATCATCTAAAAAAATCACCCATGAGTAAAGTAACCATCGTAGGCGCCGGAAATGTAGGCGCAACAGTTGCCAATGTAGTGGCACAAAAAGAAATAGCCAGCGAATTAGTCGTGCTGGACATCAAAGAAGGCGTTTCCGAGGGGAAGGCTATGGACATGATGCAGACAGCCGCATTGTTGGAATTTGACACCCGTATCACGGGCGTAACCAGCGACTATGCCGCCACAGCCGGTTCGGACGTGGTAGTAGTGACGTCCGGCATTCCGCGTAAACCGGGCATGACACGCGAAGACCTTATCGGCGTCAATGCCGGCATTGTGCAGGGCGTAACGCAAAACATCCTGAAACATTCGCCCAAAGCAGTCATCATCGTCATCAGCAACCCGATGGACACAATGACTTACCTGACCTTGAAATCAAGCGGTTTGCCGAAAAATCAGATCATCGGTATGGGCGGCATCCTCGACAGTTCGCGTTTCAAATATTACCTGAGTCAAGCGCTGGGAGCAACCGCTACCGACATAGAAGGCACGGTAATTGGAGGTCACGGCGACACCACCATGATTCCGCTCAAACGCTTCGCCACTTACAAGGGATTGCCCATATCGGAACTGCTCAATGCCGAAGCATTGGACAAAGCAGTGGCCAACACAATGGTTGGCGGCGCCACTTTGACCGGACTGTTGGGCACCTCTGCATGGTATGCCCCCGGCGCAGCAGGCGCCACTTTGGTGGAAGCCATCGTTCGCGACCAGAAGAAAATCCTGCCTTGCTGCGTATCCCTCAACGGCGAATACGGTCAAAAAGACATCTGTATCGGGGTGCCGGTAGTTATCGGCAAATCGGGATGGGAAAAAATTGTTGATTACAAACTGAACAGCGACGAACAAGCCCTGTTCAACAAAAGCGCCGACGCCGTTCGCAACATGAATCAGGTGTTGGCGGATATGAAGTTGGTGTAAACAACGGATTCATCATCAAAACGGGGTTGTCGGCAAGGCAGCCCCGTTTTTTTGCGAAACAGAAAACGGAAGTTCACCGTAAAATTGGCAACAGCACGGCTCATTGAAAGGTTAATTATTGTTAAAAGATGACCATTTTTTTGTGGAATGTAAAAAATAACGTATGTTTGCAATTTAATATAAACATATAATAGTTTTTTTATGAAGAATATAGAAAACCTTGTATCCCGAAGACAATTTATCGGGAAAAGCATAGCTGCGGCTGCGGCTATCAGCATTGTACCACGTCATGTATTGGGCGGCAGTGGATTTGTGGCTCCAAGTGACGAAATTTCGCTCGGTGTTATCGGAACAGGTGTGCAGGCACGCTATCTCGCCTCGTTGTTTGCCGAACGTGCCCGTGTCATCGCAGCCAGCGATGTTTACAAAAGCAAATTGGACAGGTTCAAAGTATTAGTCGAAGGACTTTATGCTGTGGCTAACAAACCGACCCAAGTGACCACCTACCCTGACTTCCGCAAGTTGCTGGAAAACAAAAGTGTTGATGCCGTTGTGATTGCAACGCCTGACCATTGGCATGCCGTTCAGGTTATTGAAGCAGCCAAAGCCGGCAAGGATGTTTACTGCGAAAAACCGTATTCGCACAGCATCGAAGAAGGACGCGCCATGGTGAACGCCATTGAGAAATACAAACGTGTCAATCAGACCGGCAATATGCAACGTTCGTGGAAAGAATTTCGCAAAAGTTGCCAGTTGGTCAGAAACGGCGCCATCGGCGATATTCTTGAAGTGAAGGTATGCTGCGGACCTCCTCCGAAAAAATTTGATCTGAAACCGGAAAAAGTACCTGCCGGCTTGAATTGGGATATGTGGGTCGGTCCTGCAAAGTATAACGAATTTAATTGGGAACTGGCACCACCGCTTGACAACGGAATGTTCCCCAACTGGCGTAATTACAGCGAGTACGGCAACGGAATGACAGCCGACTGGGGCGCTCACATGTTCGACATCGCACAGTGGGGGCTTGGAATGGACGACAGCGGTCCCGTAGCCATCTATCCTGCTGATAAAGACCACAAAGTAATGACCTTTGTATATGCCAACGGAGTACCCATGACACACGAAGACTTTGGTCGCGGATACGGCGTGAGATTCATCGGAACAAAGGGAATCATTGACATCAGCCGCGGTTACTACGAAGCCCTTCCGGGAGATCTCATCCCGAAGCATGACTTCGACAAAGACCCGATTAAACTCTACGAAACCAATGACCATTACAAAAACTGGCTCGAATGTATCAAAACACGTCAGCAACCCAACTGTACTGCCGAAATTGGACATCGTACCGCCACCGTATGCCATCTTGCAAACATCGCTTACGAACTCAATCGACCGCTCAAATGGGATCCCGTGAAGGAAGAATTTCCGGGTGACGCGGAAGCCAATAAGTTTGTGAAGGCTTACATACGCAAACCCTGGTCTATAAAGGTTTAAGAGGAAGAGTAAAGGGATAGCGTTGAGGACAGGCATGAAAGAACAGCATATTGTAACAATATGTGAGGAATTGGCTTTGCAGGCACAACAGGTGCGCAATACCTTGGAACTACTTGCCGACGGAGCCACCATTCCGTTTGTAAGCCGTTACCGCAAAGAAGCCACCGGCAGTTTGGACGAGGTGCAAATTGCCGCTGTAAAGGCTCGGTATGACAGGTTGCTCGAAATCGACAAACGCCGCGAATCAATCCTTCATTCCATTGAGGAACAGGGTAAACTGACCGGCGAATTGAAGCACCAGATTGAAACAGCCAAAAGTCTGTCGGAGTTGGAAGACCTCTATCTGCCCTTTAAACCTAAACGCAAAACCCGCGCTTCTGTTGCCCGCGAACGGGGCTTGGAACCTCTCGCTCAACAGTTGCTCAAACAAACAGAGGATGATGTAGAAACCCTTGCCTTGAAATTCCTGACAGACGAAATTCCCGACGTCAAGGATGCTTTGCAGGGCGCACGCGACATCATTGCAGAACAGGTAAACGAGGATGCGCGGGCACGAAATGCTGCCCGCCACCTGTTTGCCAAAGAAGCGATTATTTTTTCCAAGGTGGTGAAAAACAAAGAAACAGACGGCGAAAAATACCGTGATTATTTCGATTTTTCAGAACCTTTGCGTCGTTGTCCCTCTCATCGCATATTGGCGATGCTGCGCGGCAAAGACGAGAATTTTCTTCGGATTAGTATCGAACCGGACGAAGGGAAAGCATTGGATGCGTTGAACAGAATGTTTGTAAAAGGACGTACTGCCGCCGCTCATCAGGTGGAGGAAGCAGTGAAAGACAGTTACAAACGGCTTTTGCAGCCTTCGATCGAAACAGAATTTGAAACGCAGGCAAAGGAAAAAGCCGACGACGATGCTATCCGCGTGTTTGCAGACAATCTTCGCCAGTTGTTATTAATGTCCCCTTTGGGGCAAAAAAACGTACTTGCCATTGATCCGGGATTCCGTACAGGTTGCAAAGTGGTCTGTCTGGACGCACAAGGCAACCTGCTGCACAATGAAACCATCTATCCGCACCAGCCGCAAAACGAAGTGGCTGCCGCCAAACGTAAAATCATTGCCTTGACGGAACTTTACAAGATCGAGGCTATCGCCATCGGCAATGGCACGGCAGGGCGCGAAACGGAACGCTTCATTCAGAGCATGGTTTTTGGACGGGATTTGCAGGTGTTTGTGGTCAGCGAAAGCGGTGCGTCTATCTACTCAGCATCGGCAGTGGCACGCGAAGAATTTCCCAACTATGATGTCACCGTGCGCGGCGCCGTATCTATCGGTCGCCGGTTGATGGATCCCTTAGCCGAATTAGTGAAAATTGATCCCAAATCCATTGGAGTGGGGCAATATCAGCACGATGTGGATCAGAACAAACTGAAACTGAGCTTGGATACAGTAGTAGAAAGTTGTGTCAACTTGGTCGGAGTGAACGTGAACACTGCCAGCAAGCATCTGTTGCTGTATGTGTCGGGCTTGGGACCGCAGTTGGCGCAAAACATTGTGGACTATCGCAAGGAAAAAGGAATGTTCCCATCGCGCAAAGCGTTGAAAGACGTGCCTCGCATGGGTGCCAAGGCTTTTGAGCAGTGTGCGGGCTTCCTGCGCATACCCGATGCCGAACATCCGTTGGACAACAGCGCAGTGCATCCCGAAAGTTATCACATCGTGGAAACCATGGCAGCCGACCTCAACGCCTCAGTGAACGACCTGCTGAAAGATGAAAAATTGCGACAGCAGATACAACCGGCTAAATACGTGACAGACAACATCGGATTGCCTACCCTGACCGATATTTTGCAGGAATTGGCGAAACCCGGACTCGACCCGCGCGAAAAAGTCAAAACTTTTGAATTTGCGCAGGATGTCCATCGCTTGGAAGACCTCAAACCCGGAATGGAACTGCCCGGCATCATCACCAACATCACCAATTTCGGATGCTTTGTGGATGTGGGCGTCAAACAGGACGGACTGGTGCACATCTCGCAATTGGCGGACAAATATGTGTCGCATCCTTCGGAGGTAGTCAAACTCAATCAACAAGTGAAAGTAAGAGTGCTGGAAGTGGATATGTCAAGACGCAGAATAGCGTTCAGCATGAAAAAATAATCGACCCTCATCTTTCAATAGCGAGGTTTTGCAGGGTGAAAGAGAAGACGGAGCCGTATCCGTAAACGCTTTCAGCCCATATTTTGCCTCCCAGTTTAGTGACAAAATCTTTGCATAAAATTA
>JAITTD010000176.1 GCA_031287245.1 Bacteroidales bacterium | reverse complement strand
GAAACCAATCATTTATGCGTTAGGAATAATTGTTTTAGTATCCTGTCAGCCCAATACGCAAGGAAAAAAGATACAGGAGAAGGTTTTCCAATGGCAGGGGACAGAAATGACGGTGCCACCGTTAACAGCCATCAATTGGAATGGACTGGATTCCTGCAATTTATATGATCGTTATGATTACAAAATGGTATATCATATCAATGGTGACTGCCATGCCTGCGTGGATCACTTACCCAAGATTGATTCATTGTACCAAACAGTCAAAACATCGAATACAACTCTCTTAATTTATGTGTTCTCAGGGGATTATGCCCATTTTGAAAATCTTGTGGAGAGAATTAATATAAAAATTCCATTCATTTACGATAAGCAAAATCTGTTTTATTCCCAAAATAAACTCTCTATAGATCCTCTATATCATTGTTTTCTACTTGACAAAGACAATAAAGTGTTGCTGGTCGGTTCGCCCATCAGCAATCCAAAGATGTGGGCGCTGTATAAACAAAGGATGACACAAACACAATAATGGCATCGTAATCAGCAAAAAAACATTATTTTTTCGAGTATGATGAAACTTTTTTTTCGTGCTTTTACTAATTGTATGAAAGGTAGATCATTCTATTTTGTTTGCTCTTTGATTATTTTTCTTACCTGTTATTTTACATGGCGTCATCAATGGGCAAATCCGCCTTATTCGCCTGAAATAAATGCCGTTCTGTTCATGGCAGGCGACAACCGTAACGAACTGGAGCAGGTATTAAAGCACTACAGTCAAAATCCTGCTGACAGCCTGAAACTTCGTGCAGCCGAGTTTCTGATTGTGAATATGCCCGGAAAGTATTCGAAATATTACGATGCGCCGTGGAACGATGTGGCAACCGTCCGCCTGCGTTGGACAAGTTCACCAAACAAACAATTGGTGCTGGACACGTATGGGTTGGGTGAACCGGTAAAACGGGATGACGTAAAATACATCACGGCGAAGTACCTGATTAATAATATTGATTTGGCTTTTAAAGCGTGGCGCGAACGTCCGTGGGGAAAACACATTCCATTCGACATTTTTTGCGAAGAAATACTGCCATACAGAGTGGATACCGAGCCGCTTGAAAACTGGCGTGAAAAAGCCATCGCCAGTTTTGCCGGATTAAATACCATACTGAATAAACCCGGCATGACTTCGGTAGAAGCGTGCCAAAAAGTGAACGACCTGTTACCAAAATTCCGATTAGACTCTGATTTTCCACCCATGAGTTATTCTCAGTTGATGGCTTCCTCCAGAGGTCCGTGCGATGCGATGGCTGCTCTTACCGTTTTTAGCATGCGTGCATTAGGAATTCCCGTCACGATAGACTTTATCCCCAAATGGGCATACTCGCCTACCGGTCATTCGTGGAATGCCGTTTGCGACAGCGCCGGACAGCATATATCCTTTATGGGCACCGACACGGGTCCGGGCGAACCCCATCAGGGCAACACTCTTGTGAAAAGTAAGGTTTACCGGAAAACATTTGCCAAACAGCGCAATATTCTGACGGATGAAAGGAACATCCCGCCTTTGCTGCGCTCCAACAGCATGAAGGATGTGTCGTCCGAATATGCCGACTGTACGGATACCGTAACGATAGATGTCAAATATCCCGATACTGCTTCCACAGGATATGTATATCTTGCCATTGAACAGCGCGGGGAATTGTATCCCATTGCATGGGCGGTAAACAATGGACAGACAGTTCGTTTTGCTTCCGTAGGGCGAAGTGTCGTCTATCATCCAATGTATTACGCAAATGGCGTAGCAACTCCCGCCGGCGATCCGTTTCTGCTGAGTATGGATAAATACACTGCTGTCGATGAGGGAAAAAGTCTCCAACCCAAAGGACTGTGGCTTTTCAGCGATTCTTCCAATCTCGGCAAAGCTGCACTTGGAAAACCGTTGCTGCTGAACGGAAATGGAATATCCGCAGCAGAAGCGGGCACTGTTCGTGTGGATAAAGACAGTTATTTTCGTTGCAATCACGGGATAGCCGCCACAAAAAACAGAACCCGCGTCAATGAATATACATTGATGATTGATTTTAAAATTAACAACACGAAGCAGTACTATACCTTTCTGCAAACCGGTTTAACGAATGACAACGACGGCGAACTGTTTATCCACCCGGACAAACAGGTTGGTATCCTCGGTTATTATGCGGGCAATGTTTCTCCCAACCAATGGAATCGCTATGTGGTAACTGTTAACTGCGGTGCAAAAGGAGAAGGCGTGTTCCGGCAATATTTGAACGGTTTCCCTCTCAATGAAGTACCCGCAGGACAGAACAACAAATTAAATGTTGACAGTCGCTTTTCGCTCGACACTGCCGGTTGCCTGCTGTTTGCCGACGACGACGGTGAAGACAACGAGATATTGATTGACGCGGTAGCTATTTGGGACAGAGCGCTAAGCATTCGGGAAGTAACAACGCGCATCGACAAAACAGGTGTATATGATTGGGCACTGTAAATAGGATATTTTGAAGCCAAACGTGCGAAGTGGAAGGTGTAAAAGTAAGCAAAATCTGTTTTATTTTCGGAATAAACTCTCTGTAGATCCTCTATATCATTGTTTTCTACTTGACAAAGACAACAAAGTGTTGCTGGTCGGTTCGCCCATCAGCAATTCTGCAATGTGGGCATTGTATAAGCAAATGATTGCACCGTTGGAATAATCAATAAAAAAAGCAGGCTTGTAAGCCGGGTTCTGTCACCGGTTTCCCGGGTTCTATCATTTATCTTGCTGCGGCATCGCTACCGCAGTCGTGCGGCTGACCCCCCGTCAATCGAGCGGGCTACTCTCAAACGACGGTATACATAGCCTTACAACCCATGATGCGTACGGCTTCCGGTGTTGCCATCGGAACCGGTAGGCTCTTACCCCACCTTTTCACCCTTACCGGTCGAAACCGGCGGTTGTTCTCTGTTACGCTAATCTGCCTCGCAACAACTTCCCGTTAGGAAGCATGGCGCCCTGTGTTGCCCGGACTTTCCTCAACTTTCGCTGCGATAGAACAGCCTGCTTTAAAACGGCAAAAGTAGTCCATTTCGTTAAAAAATACTATTTTTCTGTCAAAAATCTGTCAAATGAAATTTTTGGCAAAGACTTTGTAGTAAATATCAATAAATAAATTTTTAAATTTCAAAAAGATGAATTTACCTGTTATTTGGATCATTTTTGGCGTATTCGCCTTGTTGAGTTGGCTGGTTTCAAGCCGTTTGAAGCATTTGTTTAAAAAATATTCGACTGTTCCTGTCAACAATGGAATGACGGGCAAGGATGTGGCAGAAAAAATGCTGCGTGACAACGGCATCTACGATGTGCAGGTGACCTCAGTAGCAGGTTCGCTGACCGATCACTACAATCCGGCTAACAAAACAGTGAACCTCAGCCATGACGTATATTACAGCAACGGTGTGTCGGCAGCCGCCGTAGCCGCACACGAATGTGGACACGCTGTTCAGCACGCACACGCTTATGCATGGCTCACCATGCGTTCCAGTTTAGTGCCGGTGGTGAGTTTCACTTCCCGCTGGACGCAATGGGTATTGCTCGCCGGCATCCTGCTGGTGCAATCATTTCCGCAGGTGCTGCTTATCGGCATCATCCTGTTTGCCGCCACCACCTTGTTCAGTTTCATCACTCTGCCGGTGGAAATCAACGCCAGCTACCGCGCCTTGCAATGGCTGAGCACTGCAGGCATCACCACCTACGAAAGCTACCCCAAAGCACAGTCGGCGCTGAAATGGGCTGCCTACACCTACGTGATAGCCGCACTCTCGTCTTTGGCAACATTAGTATATTACATTATGATATATCTGGGACGAAGGGACTGACAAAATGGCAGTGCTGTTTCGAGATGATATCCTACACACATCAAAGTTGATGAAGGCGATGGAGTATATGAGGCAGAGGTCGAATATAAGTAACTAGTAATTTTTTATACTGAAATGTTCAAAAAATATTATCTGTTCTGTTTTTTATTCTTATTGGGTTGTTCGGAGTATCAGGATAAAAATCCATTAAGTTGTTTCAAAAGTGACCCCGTCAGATTAGTTGCGACAACTATTCCAACAGATAAGCCTGTATTATTCGGTGGAACCGTTGCTTTGATAGAAGATACACTGTTGGCGATACAGACGTATCAAGAAGATACACTGTTGACATTTATCAATGTGCTCAATGGAAAAACAGTGAAAAGAATGGTTTCAAGAGGGAGAGGTCCGGGAGAAATGATTATTATCAGTTTTTGCAGCCAGACAAATAAAAATCAGTTGTGGGTGTATGATCCTAACCAGCCTGGTGTTCATTTTATAGACCATCAAGTGATTACGACAAATGCACTGTACAAACCTTTTATGAAACTGAGAAGTGCTGATTTGTTTAAAATCGATACTTGCTTTGTTGCATCCGGTCATTCCGTCCATAACCATCGTTTTCAAATATTTGATTCCAAGGGAAATACTGTTGATACCTGTCTTCATTATCAAAAACCCGGAATATATCAAAAAATCCCGGATCATATCTATTCAACAGGATATCAGGGATGGTATACTGTTCATCCTGATAATAATAAATTTGTGTTTGCAGCCTCTTCTGCAGGTCGTTTCCAAATATTCGATTTTGTCAAGAATACAATTCAGCCCAAAGTGGATTTGTTTTTTTGGGATCCTGTGTTGAGAGAAGAAAATAGAGTATGTATTCTTGATAGACAGTCAAAAATAGGATTTCAAGATGTAGACAGCAATCAACAGTTCATTTATACGCTTTATTCGGGAAAGACAAAAGCCAATTATTTAGATGAGCCAACAACTTCTCACTTGTTGGTATTTGATTGGGATGGTAACCCCGTAAAGCGATATTTATTAGACACATCGGTATGGTCTTTTTGTATGAATGAAGCCGGTACAAAACTGTATGGCGTTGCTTTCATGCCCGAAACCACCATTGTGCAGTATGATTTGAACCCATGAAACCAGATAAATATTCAAGCGTGCAAAAAATATTTCCACTTATTTGAAAAAATAGGTTGAGAATTTAAAAATAAATTCGTACCTTTGTCAAAACTTATGCGTGTGTTTTTTTAAAACCTTAATAAGATGGAAGACAAGAAATTATCTATCTATGACGAATGTGCGAAGAACGGTGTTTCACGCCGCGATTTTTTGAAATTCTGTTCTACCCTTGCTGCCGCGATGGGCTTGGAAACCTCTGGCATTGCGCAGATAGTCCATGCGTTGGAAAGCAAGTCGCGCCTTCCAATTATCTGGTTGCACCTGCAAGAGTGCACCTGTTGCAGCGAATCGTTCATCCGGACGTCGCATCCCATTTTGGCTACGTTGCTTTTTGACCAGATTTCGCTGGATTACACCGAAACCTTGATGGCGGCGTCCGGCGAGCAGGCGGAAAAGTGTATGCACGACACGATGACCAAGCACAAAGGCGAGTATATCCTGATGGTGGAAGGCTCAATACCAACCGGCAATGAGGCTTATTGCTGCATCGGAGGGCGCAGCGCCAAGCAAATTGTGGAAGAGGCTGCCGAAGGTGCCAAAATTGTTGTGGCTTGGGGCAATTGTGCCTCGTCCGGTTGTGTGCAGGCTGCCAATCCCAACCCAACGGGCGCCAAAGCCGTGCAGAGGATTATCAAGGGAAAAACCGTCATCAACGTGCAGGGATGCCCGCCTATTGCGGAAGTAATGGCTGGCGTGGTGGTGCATCTGCTCACTTTCGGCACCATCCCGCAGTTGGATGGTCTGGGACGTCCAAAGGCGTTCTATTCCCGCCGCGTACACGACACCTGCTACCGTCGCGCCAATTTCGACGCAGGTCTGTTTGTAGAAAGTTTTGACGATGAAAACGCCAAACGCGGCTATTGTCTCTACAAGATGGGATGCCGAGGACCAAGCACTTACAATGCTTGCGGCATCATTAAATGGAACGAGGGCACCAGTTATCCCATCCAAAGTGGACACCCCTGTCTGGGTTGCAGCGAGGCGGGTTTTTGGGACAACGCTCCCTTCTACAACCGCGAACCTGCCATCAACGCATTCGGCATTGAGGCGACTGCCGACGAAATCGGTCTGGCTATCGGCGCAGTCACCGCTGTGGGCATTACCGCACACGCTGTGGCAACCAATATCCGCAAGAAAAAATTGATTGAAAACGAAGTGGAATAACCATTAAATCATAAGGCTATGTCGGAAAGAATAGTTGTTGACCCTGTCACACGAATAGAAGGTCATTTAAGAATAGAGGCAGAGATTGAAAACGGACGCATCAAAGACGCTTTCAGTTCGGGAACTGCGGTACGGGGACTTGAAAAAATTGTCTGCGGTCGCGACCCGCGCGATGTCTGGGCGTTTGTGGGGCGTGTTTGCGGCGTTTGTACGACCGCTCACTCGTTGACGTCGGTGCGTTCGGTCGAAAATGCGCTCAATATTGTGGTGCCGCCCAATGCGGAACTGATTCGCAATATGATGGAGTGCGTAGTGTACATGCACGACCACGTGGTGCACTTTTATCATCTGCACGCGCTGGACTGGGTGGACGTTGTCTCATCGCTCAAAGCCGACCCCGCCGTGGCATCCGCTGCCGCGAAAGGCTTGTCCAACTGGTCCAAAGCCTCGGAAGGTTATTTCAGGGACATTCAAAATCGCATCAAAAAGTTTGTCGAAAGCGGTCAGTTGGGCATTTTTGCCAATGGCTACTGGGGACATCCCGCGTATAAACTGACGCCTGAGCAGAATCTGATTGCCGTTGCCCATTATTTGGAGGCGTTGGAGTGGCAAAAAGAAATTGTGAAGGTGCACGCCATTTTCGGAGGAAAAAATCCGCATCCGAACTTCATCGTGGGCGGTATGCCGTGCAGCATCAACCTGGACGACGCCAACGCCATCAACGCCGAGCGACTGGCTTTGGTGAAGAAATTGTTGGACGAAGCGAAAGTCTTTGTTGATCAAGTATATATCCCTGATTTGCTGTTGATTGCAGACGTTTACAAAGACGAATGGAGCAAAATCGGCGGCGGCATCAGCAATTATCTGTCTTTCGGCGATTTGCCCACCGATGGCTATGGCAACATCGAGGGGTACAAAATGCCGAGAGGAATCATCCTCCACCGCGATTTGAGCCGGGTTCATCCCGTTGACGCCGGTTCGCCCGAGGAAATCAAGGAATATATTTACCATTCGTGGTATAAATACAGCAAGGGCAACTCGGCGGGGCTGCATCCCTACGAGGGCGAAACGGAACTGAATTACACGGGTCCCAAACCGCCATACAATCAATTGAATGTCAGCGATAAATACAGTTGGGTAAAAACGCCGCGGTGGAAGGAGCAGGCGATGGAAGTGGGACCTCTGGCGCGTTTGCTGGTGGCTTATGCCTCAGGCGCCGAACCGCAGAAATCGCTGATTGATGCGACCCTGAAACAGTTGAATTTACCAACAGAAGCGCTTTTTTCAACGCTGGGACGAACAGCCGCCCGCGGATTGGAAACAAAATTGGTGGCAGACTGGGCATTGGAATTTTACAATTCACTGATTCAGAACCTGCACCACGACTCGCGCACCGCCAACATGGAAAAGTGGGAAGAGCGTTTGTGGCCCAAAGAAGCGCAGGGCGTAGGGCTGACCGAAGCGCCACGCGGAGCCTTGGCGCATTTCATCAAGATAAAAAACAACAGGGTGGAAAATTACCAGATGGTGGTGCCCAGCACTTGGAATGCCTCGCCACGCGACGAAAAGGGACAACTTTCAGCCTACGAAGCCTCGCTGATAGGCACGCCCGTGCACGACACAAAACAGCCGCTGGAAATTCTGCGAACCATTCACTCGTTCGACCCCTGTCTGGCTTGCGCCGTCCATCTTTATGACGAAAAAGGCGATTACGTTCATCAAATGGATACCTTTTAAAATGAGAGCCTTATGAAAAGCCGTGATACAAGATTAAGAGAGGTCTATGTGTGGGAATTGCCGGTGCGTATCTACCATTGGATGAACGCTTTATGTGTCGTTATTCTGTGCGTTACCGGATTTCTCATTGCCAATCCGCCCGCCATTATGAGCGGCACCGAAGCAAATTTCAGTTTCTGGTTTGGCAAAGTGCGTCTCATCCATTTCCTAACGGCGTTTGTGTTTTTGTTTAACTTTATGTTTCGCATCTATTGGGGCTTTGCGGGCAACAAATATGCCGGTTGGCGCAATTATATTCCCCACAGAAAAGCCCAATTCAAGGAACTCATCGAAGTGCTCAAAGTGGATATCCTGATGCTCAAAAACAAACCCGTGGAAAGCATAGGGCACAACACCCTGGCCAGTTTCATCTATTTTGCGCTGTTTCTGGCGTTTCTCCTGCAATGCCTTACCGGTTTCGGACTATACGCCCAAATGAGCAAAGCCTTTTTGCCACAACTCTTTGCGTGGGTGGTACCCCTGCTGGGCGGCGATTTGGCAGTTCGCCATATCCATCACATTTTAATGTGGTTCTTCATTCTGTTCACACTGTTTCACGTTTATCTGGTTTTCTACCACGATTACATAGAACGCCGCGGTATCACCTCATCCATGATAGGTGGCTGGAAATTCATCGAGGAAGAGGTTGCAGAGAAGGAAGAAGAAGAGGAAAAAGCAGCAGCGAAGAAGGCGTAAACCGCGTTTTTGCAAGTGTGCAACCCCAAAAGATATTTCATCCGGCTCAACCCGAAGCCGAAAAACCTGCAAAAAAATAATTTTTGTATTTTAATTTATTGTATTTTTGCTCCGTCAAAAAATCAACAGTATGAATCTGCAAATACTCGAAAATATCCGCCAACTCAAACGCGAACTGCTCCCCGATGAGCGTTTAATACTTTTTGGCTCGCAGGCGCGAGGCGACGCCCGTCCCGACTCGGACTGGGATTTGCTGCTACTCATAAAATCCAGCACAAGTCTTGACGATGAAATAAAATATTCTTATCCTTTCTCTAAATTAGGATGGAAACACAATATTGATATGAATGTTCTATTGTATTCTGAAAAAGACTGGCAGAAAAGAAATTTTACGCCTTTGTATAAAAATGTTTTAACAGACGGAATAGAAATAAATTAAAAGGTATGGGATTTACAGAAGATGAAAAGAAAGCCATTGTTATATTGCGATTGAATAACGCTAAACAAACATTGGAAGATGCTAAAATCATCGCAAATAACAACTTGTGGAAAGCCGCCGCAAATCGCTTATATTATGCCTGTTACTATGCAGCAAG